>NZ_JWAK01000029.1:0-56874 GCF_001069335.1 Streptococcus sp. 1171_SSPC | reverse complement strand
GTTTTGAAACTTTAGGTTCAAAACTAAGTCATGGAACTTCAAATAAGTTCGCTGACGTCCGTACTCACCTAAGGAAAGTTTTAAAGAAGACTTTATATTCAATCTGAAATCCAGCTCAAAAAAACTGGATTTTTTATCGTATTTATAGAGAATATTAATATATTTAAATAAAATAGGTCTAGACCATTTACAAATGCAGTACAAAGGATTATAATGTGTATGAATATATCGGTAGAAAAAGAAAGGAAATCACCATGACAACCTATATACAAGCAGATCAATTCTTTTATCCCCATGGCATTCGTAAGGGAGGATATCTAGAAATTGTCGATGGCAAATTTGGGAAACATGTAGATCAGCTACCAGAGGGAGCTACTGTTTTGGACTATACAGGCTATAGTATTGCTCCTGGTTTGGTCGATACGCACATCCATGGATTTGGTGGAGTTGATGTTATGGACAACAACATCGAGGGAACTCTTCATACTATGAGTGAGGGTCTCTTGAGCACAGGGGTCACTAGCTTTTTGCCAACAACCTTGACCTCTTCTTATGAGCAATTATTGGCAGTAACTGAAAACATTGGAGCACGCTACCAAGAAGCATCTGGTGCTAAGATTCGTGGCATTTACTTTGAAGGACCTTACTTTACAGAGAAGTACAAAGGGGCACAAAATCCAGCCTACATGAAAGATCCTCGAATGGATGAATTCCGTGCATGGCAAAAAGTAGCCAACGGCTTGCTCAATAAAATTGCCCTTGCTCCTGAGCGAGATGGTGTCGAAGACTTTGTCCGCACAGTGACAGGAGAAGGGGTAACGGTTGCGCTTGGTCACTCCAATGCAACCTTTGACGAAGCTAAAAAAGCAGTGGATGCTGGGGCTAGTGTCTGGGTGCATGCCTATAACGGAATGCGCGGTTTGACGCACCGTGAGTTGGGAATGGTTGGGGCTATGTACCAACTTCCTCATACTTATGCAGAGTTAATCTGTGATGGCCATCACGTTGATCCAAAAGCCTGCGACATCCTTCTCAAACAAAAAGGAGTGGAAAATATCGCCTTGATCACCGACTGTATGACAGCTGGTGGCTTGGAAGATGGCGACTACATGTTGGGTGAATTCCCTGTTGTCGTAGAAAATGGAACAGCCCGTTTGAAATCGACAGGGAATCTGGCTGGTTCGATCTTGAAGCTTAAAGATGGATTGAAGAATGTTGTTGAGTGGGGCATTGCCAATCCTCATGAAGCGGTCATGATGGCGAGTCTCAACCCTGCTAAATCTGTCCATATTGATGATGTCTGTGGCCAAATCCGTGAAGGGTATGACGCTGACTTTATTGTATTGGATAAAGATTTAGAGTTGGTAGCAACCTTCTTAGACGGTCAAAAACGATTTGAAGCTTAATGGTGAAAAAGAGGTTCAACTACGAATCGCTTGCTTTCGCCAAACTAAAAATTGAATGTATCCCATAAGCTGAGATGAAAGTCTCAGCTTATTTGAATAGGATTCCTTGATCTAGCCATTTGTCTCTTTGCTCTGATACATGGTATAATGAAAGTAATTGAATCGCGAGGTAGTTTTATGAATAAGATAAACGTACGTTTTTTATTGATGGGCTTGTTTTTCTTTATCTACGGTATGTTGCGCCGTAGTCCCGTCATTTTAGTGGCAGGTAGTGCCTTTTTACTCTATGCCTTTTTTAGTAAATCGATGGTGCAACCGAAGGAAAATATCTTTAAGCCAAAGTTGCGCTTGAATGCGAAGACTTCTAAGTCTGGTGAAAAAACAAAGGAAAGTGACGGGAAATAAGATGAAGAGTTACAAACTAAATGACGGACGCCACATTCCTGTACTTGGTTTTGGTACTTGGAAGGCGAAAGATGGCGAGGAAGCTTATCAAGCAGTAAAAGCAGCCTTAGAAGCGGGCTATCGCCATATTGATACGGCAGCCATCTATCAAAATGAAGAAAGCATCGGAAAGGCTATCAAAGACAGTGGTATTCCAAGAGATGAGCTTTTTGTAACGACCAAGTTGTGGAATAATCGTCACACCTATGAGGATGCTGTCAATGGTCTAGAAGAATCTTTGCACAAATTGGGACTAGATTATATCGATTTGTACCTCATCCACTGGCCGAATCCTGTGACTCACCGAGAAAATGAGGCCTGGAAAGAACGGAATCGTGAGGTTTGGAGAGCCATGGAAGATATGCAGGCAAAAGGAAAGATTCGCTCTATTGGTGTGAGTAACTTCCTGCCCCATCACCTGGATGCTTTGTTGGAGAGTGCAAAAGTTCTTCCGGCAGTCAATCAGATTCGCTTGGCCCCTGGAGTCTATCAAGAGGAAGTAGTCCGTTATTGTCGTGATAAAGGAATTTTATTGGAAGCTTGGGGGCCATTTGGCCAAGGAGAGTTGTTTCAAAATGAGACAGTCCTTACATTGGCTAAACAGTATGACGTGACACCAGCCCAGCTTCTGTTGGCCTGGAGTCTAGCAGAAGGATTTTTACCTCTGCCCAAGTCAGTGACTCCTGAACGCATTGCAAGTAACCTACAATGCTCTGCGATTGCATTATCCCCAGAAGATTGTGACCTTCTTCGGAAGATCCCAGTAGAGGCAGGAGCACCGAATCCAGATACCAAAGACTTTTAGGATTGTTTGTTTTTAATAGACAGTGAGAATTTGCTCTTACTGTCTTTTTTTGTGTAACGAGATGAAAAACGAATGATTTGTTTTAAATATCTAAATATTTGGATATCAAAACCATTAAAAAGCAAACAAAAAACAACTAATTAAAGATATTGTACGGGAATATTACAATTTGATAACAAAGTTAATGTTGAGTGAATTTTCTGAAAAATTAGGAGTATAATAAGAATAATTTAGTATATAGGGGGAATTTTATGAGTAAACAGCGTTTCTCATTGAGAAAATATAAGTTTGGTGTTGCATCGGTGCTGTTAGGATCTGTTCTTGTCTTTGGAGCAGGGAATGTAAGTGCTGATGAAGCGAAACAGCCTGAGACTGCAGTCGTTGCATCTGCAGAAGCAAATCCAATATCGCCAAGTGAGTCTGCGTCTCCTGTAACGAATCAGGCAAGTGAGCAGACTACAGGCTCAGTAGTTGAAAATGGTAAAGTTGTTGACGAGCTAGCTTCCTCAGACAAAGGGGCAACAACTCCATCTGTCGAATCAGACAGCCAAGTCCTTGCGCAGGAAGCAAAAACAGAGGCTCAAGCTACTGAAAAGCAAGCGGAAGTCGTAACTAAAACCGAAGAAAAAACTGCAGAAAAAACATCCGAAGGACAGGAAAAAACAGAAGCAAAACCTTCTTCAACAGAGGAGAAGAGTGAGGCTAAACCTGTAACGGAAGCAAGAACCGAAAAGAAAGCTGAAGATAAACCATTAAGTATTAGCAGCAATACGATTATTAATGTGCCCCAAACTTGGGAAAAAGGGTACAAGGGTGAAGGGACTGTTGTTGCGGTCATTGACTCTGGTTTAGATGTCTACCACGAAGTATTGCGGATTTCAGACCCTACAAAAGGGAAATTCAAAAATCAAACAGAATTAGAAGCTGCCAAAAAAGCAGCGGGAATTGACTACGGAAAATGGTACAACGATAAGGTTGTCTTTGCCTATGATTATATGGATGGAGATGACAATATCAAAGAAAAAGACCATGATTCACACGGTATGCACGTAACAGGGATTGCGACTGGGAACCCTGACAAAAAAGCTGGGGATGGCAACTACGTATATGGAGTTGCTCCAGAAGCCCAAGTGATGTTTATGCGGGTTTTCTCTGATCGTAGTGGATCCACCAGCGATGTTGTCTATGTAAAAGCGATTGATGACGCAGTGGCATTGGGAGCCGATGTCATTAATATGAGTTTAGGATCTGGGACAGGATCTACAGTGAATGCTAGTCCTGCTGTCAGAGAAGCGATTCAACGAGCACGCGCCAAAGGGGTTAGTGTCGTCATCGCGGCAGGTAATAGCAATACTTATGGATATGGTTATAACAACCCAAGTGCTGAAAACCCTGATTATGGTGTCGTGGGTAGTCCTTCAACCGTAGAAGAGTCTATTTCAGTTGCCTCAGTAAACGATTCATTCGTAACAGAAGAAGTCTTTACAGTTCGTGGTTTGGAAGACAATGCTGACTTGGATAAAGGAAAGTTCACCTATACAGCAGCTGAAACAGATGCCAATTTTGAAAATGGGAAAGAATATGACTATGTGGATGCTGGCTTGGGGCGTGAGAGTGATTTAGAGAGTCTCGATTTGACTGGTAAAGTCGCCCTCATCAAACGTGGTGAAATCACCTTCTCAGATAAGGTCGCTAATGTCTATAAAAAAGGAGCGATTGGTGCCCTCATTTACAACAGTGTCGAAGGCGCAAATGTCAAAATGGGTCTAGAAGGTGATGCGAGAAAGATTCCTGCGGTATTTATTTCCAAGCGCTATGGAGAAGCCATCAAAGACAAAGACTACAAGATAGTCTTTGATGGTAGTCTGGATAACCGTCCAAACCCTGACGCTGGGAAGATGTCTGAATTCTCTAGTTGGGGAGTCTCAACGGATGGACAATTAAAACCGGATGTCACAGCACCTGGTGGATCGATCTTCTCTTCACTAAATGATAATAGCTATGGCAGTATCAGCGGAACCAGTATGGCCTCTCCTCATGTGGCTGGGGTATCAGCTTTGGTGAAGGAATACCTTCAAGCTCATCATCCAGAACTTTCACCAGAGGAGCTATCTGCAACGGTTAAGGCCTTGATCATGTCGACTGCAAAACCGCACTTCAACAAAGAAACGGGGGCCTACACTTCGGTACGTCAACAAGGGGCAGGGATTGTAGATACTGCTGCAGCTGTCTCGACAGATTTATATGTAACGAATGAAGATGCTTACCCAAGCGTAACCCTTGGTAATGTAGAAGATCGATTCAGTTTTGATGTGACCGTTCATAATATTTCTGATACTGACAGAGAGTTGAAGATGATTGTGAATACCACTACCGACGATGTAAAAGACGATCACTTTACCTTGAAGCCACGGAAATTAACAGAGACAGTATGGCCAAATGTCACCGTAAAAGCCCATAGTAGTCAGACAGTGACGGTGACTGTCGATGCATCTAAGTTTGCGGAAGAATTGACTAAATTGATGCCGAACGGTTACTTCCTAGAAGGATTTGTTCGCTTTGTGGATCCAGCAGATGATGGCGATGTGGTTAGCATTCCATTTATGGGATTCCGTGGTTCCTTCCAAGATATCCCTGCGGTTGAAAAACCAATCTACAACTTGGTAAGAGAAGGGAAATCAGGATTCTACTATGATGTCCCAGAAACCAAACACGTGCCATCCAATGCGAACGTCACCTCTTTAGTTTCAAACGCGAATGATGTGCTCTATACGACTGCTAAGAAGGAAACAGCAGAACGAAGTCCAATCGTTCTTGGAACAGTGGAAACATCAGAAGGGTTGAATGTCCTTCATTTGGATACTGACGGCAATGTCCGTCTGGCTATTTCTCCAGATGGAGATGGGAACAAAGATTATGTGCAGTATCGTGCAGTCGTCTTGCGAAACCTAAAAAATATGAAAGCAGCTGTCTACAAGGCAGATGATCAAGCATTTGCTAATCCAATTTGGTCAAGTACAGGATCTTTCTCTGCTCGTAAGAATTATTTTGACGGACGTGGGAAACGATCTTATCTAGTCGACAATACGGCTTGGGAAGGAACGGATGCCAAGGGTGAAAAGGTAGCGGATGGTCACTATGTCTATGAAGTTCGCTATACGCCAGCCGTTCCAGGAGCAGAAGAGCAAGTTGTTCGCTTTAATCTCCAAATCGACACCCAAAAACCAGTCTTGACTTCAGGTTATACGACCAAGAAGGATGGGGTAGAAACCTTCTATGCTCGTAAAACAAAAGATATTGGCAATGGTGGAATCTTACGAGAGCAAGTCTTCTATGTCAAAGCCTTTGATGAAGAAGGAACCCTGGTTAAGGAGGGGAAAGACGCCCTAGGGAAGACCAGTCGCTTTGAAAACCGTGTCTATTTAACGGCGAATGAAGATGGTGGCTATACTCTTCCAGAAGGAATCAGTAAAGACTTACTTTACTATGTGGTAGAAGACTACGCTGGAAACCGCGACTTTGCCTCTCTTGCTGATTTTGCTGGTAGTGAAGATAGTGGCCGGATTAAGGTGTCAGTCCTAGATGCCGATACACATAAAGAATTAGATACCGATTTTGTCTACCGTATCAAGGATGATCAAGGACAGTATGTCAACTTAGACAAAGGGAAAGAAATCAATTTCCTTAAGTTTGGTAGCTACGTGGCAGAACTCTTTGCCTATGACAAATCAGATCTGAAACTCGTCAGCGAACGAACTCAGAAATTTGAAATCACTGCAGAGGACAGCTTTAAGACCATCGAATTCTTGGCCAAAGAGATTGTCACTGCACCTTTGAGCCTGGTCTTTGATCAAGCAGTACCAAGAACAACACCAGTTGTCTTGAAAAATCAAGCTGGTGAAACCTTTGTTCTTCCAGTTCAACGCTATGGCAAGAATGCTTTTGGAAAAGATGTCCCAGTTGGAACATACACGATTTCTGTCAGTCTACCAACAGGTTATGAGTTGTTTGAGGATGCACCGACTGTGACCGTTCTAGCAGACCAAAACAATCTCACAAAACTATCTGTTGTCATTAAGACCCAATTGTTGCAATTGTTGGCCCAACAAGCTAACTTGACCAGCACTCCTCAGTACTTTAATGCAACAAGTGAAAAACGTTTAGCCTATGATGCAGCTTATCAAGAAGCTCAGAAAGCTCTTGCGACTAAGTTATCACAAGCAGAAGTTAACCAAATCTTCTCAAATCTTGGATTGGTTACAAGTCAATTAGACGGAAAAGAGTCTGATTTTACAGCGCTAAAATCAGCCATTGCTGCCTATGATGTAACCTCAAAAACAGGTCGCTATGCCAACACTAAGGATTCCGCTCGACGTGCCTTTGACCAAAGCTTTAAGGAATTGGCTCTCTTGCTCGTCCGTGAAGGTGTGACACAAGAGCAAATCAACCAAGCACTTGCGAATTACCAGGCAGCTGATCAACAGTTAAATGGAAAAACAACCGATTTTTCAAGTCTAAAGAAATTGATTGAGGCAGAACTCCAGTTCCAAGCTAAGAACGCTAAGTTTATCTATGCAGCAGATAAGGTGAAGGTAAACTACCTGCAAGCCTTTATCCGCGCTCAAGCTGTATTGGCTAATCCTGGTGCTAGTCAACAGGAAGTCAAGGCGGTATTAGCTGAGGTTAAAGCTGCTAAGAAAAAATTAAATGGGAAAAAACCAAAGATTGTAAAACGCCCATAACAGTCACCTTTCTTTGAAAGGATTTGCAACAAGTCTGAAACACCTGTTTCGGACTTGTTTTTGGTTTACACTAGAGTAGAAATCTGCTATAATACTAGTCAAGAAAGAAAGGCTTATGGCGTTTTTTAAGCGAGCTTGGGATAGTGAAAGCCAAGCAGAACAAGATAAGCAAGTGGCGCTTTCTCTCAGTAAAAAGCTGAGTACAGTAGAATAAAATGAAGTAATAAATTAGGGTGGAACCGCGTTTTTGACGCCCCTAGGTCACTTGACTTAGGAGCAAAGACACGGTTTTTTTGTATCCAAAGTCGCAAGAAATTATAAAAAGGAGAAGAAGATGTCTAAAAAACTAACCTTCCAAGAAATTATTTTGACTTTGCAACAATACTGGAATGACCAGGGTTGTATGCTCATGCAGGCGTATGATAACGAGAAGGGTGCGGGAACCATGAGTCCTTATACCTTCCTTCGTGCCATCGGTCCTGAGCCATGGAATGCGGCTTATGTAGAGCCATCACGTCGTCCAGCTGATGGACGTTACGGGGAAAACCCAAACCGTCTTTACCAACACCACCAATTCCAAGTGGTCATGAAACCATCGCCTTCAAATATCCAAGAACTCTACCTCGAGTCTTTGGAAAAATTGGGCATCAACCCATTGGAACACGATATTCGTTTCGTTGAAGATAACTGGGAAAACCCATCAACTGGTTCAGCTGGTCTTGGTTGGGAAGTTTGGCTTGACGGTATGGAAATCACTCAGTTCACCTACTTCCAACAAGTCGGTGGTTTGGCAACTGGTCCTGTTACCGCTGAGGTCACTTATGGGTTGGAGCGTTTAGCTTCTTATATCCAAGAAGTAGATTCTGTTTACGATATTGAGTGGGCTCCAGGGGTAAAATACGGAGAAATCTTCCTTCAACCAGAATACGAGCACTCAAAATACAGCTTTGAAGTTTCTGACCAAGATATGTTGCTTGAAAACTTTGAGAAATTTGAAAAAGAAGCAGGACGTGCTTTGGAATTGGGCCTTGTTCACCCAGCCTATGACTATGTTTTGAAATGCTCACACACCTTCAACTTGCTAGATGCACGTGGTGCTGTTTCTGTTACAGAACGCGCTGGCTACATTGCACGCATCCGTAACTTGGCCCGTGTTGTAGCCAAAACCTTCGTCGCAGAACGCAAGAAACTCGGTTACCCACTGCTCGACGAAGCCACACGCGCAAAACTCCTAGCAGAAGAGGAAGAATAAAGAGAGCGTATTAGATGGGATTGGATGATAGAGCAATCCTACAGAACCAGTTGCCACAGTGATAAAGGTATCGTTAGAGAAACTAACGATACCAGGCAAAATTGGAGACCTTAGGCTCCAATTTTAGCAATGAAACGACGAAGTCGGTTGCTTGCGTGCCAATCACATAAGCCAAACTGGAAAAAAAGATATTTTTCGGAGAAAAAACATGACAAAAAACTTATTAGTAGAACTTGGACTTGAAGAGTTGCCAGCCTACGTTGTCACACCAAGTGAAAAACAACTCGGTGAGAAAATGGCAGCCTTCTTGGATGACAACCGTCTTTCATATGAAAGCATTCAAACCTTCTCAACACCACGTCGTTTAGCCGTCCGTGTGATTGGTTTGGCGGATCAACAATCTGATTTGACCGAAGATTTTAAAGGACCTTCTAAGAAAATCGCCTTGGATGCTGATGGAAACTTCTCAAAAGCAGCCCAAGGATTTGTTCGTGGAAAGGGCTTGACCGTTGACTATATCGAATTCCGTGAAGTCAAAGGGGAAGAGTACGTTTACGTGACGAAACACGAAGCTGGAAAACCTGCCAAAGAAGTTTTGGCTGGCATTCCAGAAGTGCTTGCTTCATTGACGTTCCCTGTCAGCATGCACTGGGCTAACAACAGCTTTGAATACATTCGCCCTGTTCACACCTTGACCGTCCTTTTGGGAGACGAGGCGCTTGACCTTGATTTCTTGGATATCAAGTCAGGTCGTGTGAGCCGTGGTCACCGTTTCCTCGGACACGAAGTGGAAATCACCAATGCGGATTCTTATGAAGAAGACCTTCGTACCGTTTACGTGATTGCAGATAGCAAAGAACGTGAAAACATGATTCGTGAGCAAATCAAAGCTATCGAAGCAGAACAAGGTGTTCAAGTCCAAATCGAAGAAAGTCTTTTGAATGAAGTCTTGAACTTGGTGGAATACCCAACTGCCTTTATGGGAAGTTTTGATACTAAGTATTTGGATGTTCCAGAAGAAGTTTTGGTGACCTCAATGGAAACGCACCAACGTTACTTTGTCGTACGTGACCTTGATGGTCAGCTGAAACCAAATTTCATTTCCGTCCGGAATGGGAACGCTGAGCACTTGGAAAATGTTATCCGAGGAAATGAAAAAGTCCTGGTGGCCCGTCTTGAAGATGGTGAATTCTTCTGGCGTGAAGACCAAAAACTTAAAATTGAAGACCTCGTGGCTAAATTGGCACACGTGACCTTCCATGAAAAAATCGGTTCTCTCTCAGAACATATGGCCCGTGCTGGTGTCATTGCCGCGTCATTGGCCGAGCAAGCTGGTTTGACTGCTGAAGAAACGGCAGCCGTAGCGCGTGCAGCTGAAATCTATAAATTTGACCTCTTGACGGGTATGGTCGGAGAGTTCGATGAATTGCAAGGAATCATGGGTGAAAAATACGCCCTCCTTGCTGGTGAGGATGCTGCGGTTGCGACAGCTATCCGTGAGCATTACCTTCCTGATGCAGCAGATGGAGCCCTTCCAGAGACTAAGGTTGGTGCTATCCTTGCCCTTGCAGATAAATTGGATACCCTCCTTTCATTCTTCTCAGTAGGCTTGATTCCATCAGGTTCCAATGACCCTTATGCGCTTCGTCGTGCAACACAAGGGATTGTTCGTATCTTGGATGCCTTTGGTTGGTATATCCCGATGGATGAGTTAATCGACAGCCTTTACGGACTTTCATTTGCTAGTCTTTCTTATGACAATCAAGCAGAAGTGCTCAACTTCATCAAGGCGCGTGTGGACAAGATGATGGGACGTACACCAAAAGATATCAAGGAAGCTGTACTTGCTGGTTCAAACTTTGTCGTAGCAGATATGCTTGAAGCAGCAGATGCTCTCTCAGAAGCTGCTAAGACGGATGGCTACAAGGCAGCTGTTGAATCACTCTCACGTGCCTTCAACTTGGCAGAAAAAGCAGATGCTTCAGTAGCAGTCGATGCTAGTCTCTTTGAAAATGATCAAGAAAAGGCCCTTGCTAAGGCGATTGAAGAATTAGAATTGACTGGTTCAGCTAGTGATAAATTGGCACAGCTCTTTGCTCTTAGTCCAGTCATCGATGCCTTCTTTGACAACACGATGGTAATGGCTGAAGATGAGGCTGTTAAAAAAAACCGTTTGGCCCTGCTTGCAGGTCTTGTGTCTAAAGCTAATGCTGTTGCAGCCTTTAATCAATTGAATACAAAATAAGTACCTGTTGACAGGTAGAAAGTAGGTCTGATAATGACACCTGAAAAAATTGCTCGGATCAATGAGCTGGCAAAAAAGAAAAAAACAGAAGGTTTGACTCCTGCTGAAAAGGTAGAGCAAGCCAAACTCCGTGAAGAATATATTGAGGGTTATCGTCGCTCAGTTCGTCACCACATCGAAGGAATTAAAGTGGTTGACGAAGAAGGTAACGATGTGACGCCTGAAAAACTTCGTCAAGTCCAACGAGAAAAAGGCTTGCATGGCCGTAGCCTTGATGATCCCAATTCATAAATAGACAATAGAAAACTCGATCAGATGTTGAACTGATCGAGTTTTCTTGTTCTATATGGGCTACTCTGAATCCTTATCTTTATTTTTGTAGTTTTTCCATTGATTTTTAAATATCCAAATGGAGACGGCAAGAACGAAGGTTGCTGTCCAAAAAATCCAAGGAACAGGGGTGCGTAGGAAAAAGTAGACAGCAATTAGGTCGGCCAATAGCAGACCAAGGAGTTGGTATTTCTTATCTTTCATGGAATTATTGTATCATAATTTGCTTCTCTAGGTCTATTGGTTGATAGGATGAGCTTTTAAAGAATAGGAACTTTTTATCCGAAAATGATGAGTGGATAGAGGAGAGAATCTCAAGTGCATCTTGGTCAGATTTGTGGTAAAATAGATAGGATATGAGTAAAGAATTTCATCATGTAACGGTCTTGCTCCATGAAACGATTGATATGCTGGATGTAAAGCCAGATGGAATCTATGTGGATGCCACTCTAGGTGGAGCTGGCCATAGCGAATATTTATTAAGTCAATTAAGTGAAAAAGGACATTTATATGCCTTTGACCAGGATCAGCATGCGATTGATAATGCGGAGAAACGATTAGCTCCTTATGTTGAAAAAGGCATGGTAACTTTCATCAAAGACAATTTCCGGAATCTTCAAGCGCGTCTCCAAGAATTGGGAGTCAGTGAAATTGATGGTATTTGTTATGACTTGGGAGTCTCTAGTCCTCAGTTAGATGAGCGGTCTCGTGGTTTTTCTTATAAAAAAGACGCTCCCCTTGACATGCGGATGAATCAAGAAGCTTCTTTAACGGCTTATGACGTAGTCAATAACTATGATTACCACGATTTAGTCCGAATCTTTTTCAAGTATGGGGAAGATAAATTCTCCAAACAAATTGCCAGGAAGATTGAACAAGCACGTGCGGTGAAGCCAATTGAAACGACAACGGAATTGGCTGAAATCATCAAATCTGCTAAGCCAGCGAAAGAATTGAAGAAAAAAGGCCATCCAGCCAAACAGATTTTTCAGGCTATTCGAATCGAAGTCAATGATGAATTGGGAGCGGCTGATGAATCAATCCAGCAGGCTATGGATTTATTGGCCGTTGGTGGTCGTATTTCAGTCATTACCTTTCATTCATTGGAAGATCGTTTGACCAAGCAACTATTTAAAGAGGCTTCTACAGTGGAAGTCCCTAAAGGCTTGCCCTTTATCCCAGATGACTTAAAACCAAAGATGGAATTAGTCTCTCGAAAACCGATTCTTCCAAGTCAGGAAGAGTTAGAAAGTAATAATCGAGCGCACTCTGCGAAACTGAGGGTTGCTCGAAAAATTCATAAGTAAGAGGAAACAACGAATGGCAGATCAACCATCACAATCCCGTAGTAATCAACTCCAAGAACGAATTCGTCGCTTTTCAAGAGTGGAAAAAGCATTTTATGGTTCTATTATCCTAACAGCGATTGTTCTGGCGGTTAGTATTATTTTTATGCAAACGCGGATTTTACAAGTTCAAAGTGAATTAACCAACCTCAATACAGAATTAAAAACAAAAGAGACTGAACTAGAAGATATCCGACAAGAAGTCAATGAGTTGACTCGATATGAACGCTTGTCTAAGTTAGCTAGTTCTCAGGGGATGACCCTCCAAAAAGAAAATCGAAAAGTGGTGAGTTCAAGTAGCGATGAGTAAATTAAAGAAGAAAATCATTCGTTATTCCCTTAAAAAAAGGAAACTTCCAGACCAAAATCGTCGGCAAGTAGCTAAGAATTTAAGTTTGCTTTCCATTCTTGTTTTCTTCATATTTCTCATTAATTTTGCAGTTATTATAGGCACAGATAGCAAATTCGGAAAAAATTTATCTGAGTTATCCCATCAAGTCCATCAGAAAACAGAGATTGTTCCAGCCAAACGAGGAACAATTTATGACCGAAATGGAGCTGTTATTGCTGAAGATGCGACGACTTATAATGTTTATGCGATCATCGACAAAACCTATAAATCGGCAAAAGGTGAAGTTTTATACGTTGAAGAAAGTCAATACAACCAAGTAGCAGATGTTTTTAATCGTTATTTGGGCATGGAAAAAGACTATGTCGTCCAACAACTGTCGCAGAAGAAGCTCAACCAGGTTTCTTTTGGTGCAGCGGGGAACGATATTACCTATAGCAATATGGATGCTATCCGGAGTGAACTAGAAGCTGCCAACATTAAAGGTGTTGATTTTACGACGAGTCCAAACCGGAGTTATAAAAATGGGACCTTTGCCTCTCAATTTATCGGTCAAGCTCAATTGATAGAAGATAAAGAAGGCAATAAAACCCTGCAGGGAACAACGGGAATCGAAAAGTCTTTGGATCGCATCCTAGGTGGTCAGGATGGCGTCGTGACCTATGAAAAGGATCGCAACGGAAATATTGTGCCGGGATCAGATAAGGTTGCCGTGAAGACAGAAGATGGGAAGGATGTCTACACAACCCTTTCTGCGGAACTTCAAACCTATCTCGAAACGCGTATGGATGTCTTCCAAGAAAAGGTGAAAGGTAAATATGTCAGTGCGACCCTGGTCAGTGCCAAAACAGGGGAAATCCTTGCAACGACGCAACGTCCAACCTATAATGCAGATACCAAAGAAGGCTTGGATATTAAGAATCTGAGAACCTGGAATACCATCCTTTATCAAGATCAATATGAACCGGGTTCAACGATGAAGGTCATGTTATTAGCTTCGGCGATTGATCATGGAACCTTCCCAGCCTATAATGAGGTATACTACAATAACGAACTACAAGTAAAAGATGCAACGATCCGTGACTGGGATGTCAATAAGGGCTTGTCAGAAGGTCGCTATATGAATATTGCCCAAGGTTTCGCCTATTCAAGTAACATTGGGATGACCAAGCTTGAACAGAAGATGGGCAATAATGTCTGGATGAATTACCTCAAACTCTTTAAGTTCGGACTTCCTACACGTTTTGGAATGGGAGACGAAGGTTTTGGAGGCCTACCAGGAGATAACTATGTCACTCAAGCCATGTCTTCTTTCGGTCAAGGGATTTCGGTGACCCAAACGCAGATGTTGCGTGCATTTTCTGCCATTGCAAATGATGGGGAAATGTTGGAGCCTAAATTTATCAGTGCGATTTACGACGGCAAGCATGAAACTGCTCGTAAATCACAAAGAGAGATTGTCGGCAATCCAGTACCCGCTTCGGTTGCCCAACAGACCCGTAATTACATGATTACGGTAGGGACTGATCCTCAATTTGGTACCCTCTATTCATCGGATGGTCCCATTATCCAAGTAGCTGGACAAAATGTTGCTGTTAAATCGGGGACAGCCCAAATTGCGACGGCTAACGGGTATTTGGATGGAGAAAATAACAATATCAACTCCATTGTAGTCATGACGCCTGCCGAGGATCCAGATTTTATCATGTATGTGACGGTTCAACAACCTGAGATCAGCTTTAGTCCGACCAGTTGGCAAGAACTAGTCAATCCAGTCTTGGAAGATGCGGTTGCTTTGAAGGATGAGTTGAATCTAGTAACGGAAACCAAAGCCTTGGATGGGGTCACGAAAGAGGACACCTATAAGATGCCGTCGGCAGAATCCTTGTCGAAAGAATTGAACTTGAAGCAGACCATCAGCCCAGGTGGCTTCGCAGATGAACTGCGTCGCAATCTGATCCAGCCTGTTGTCCTAGGAACTGGAAAGAATATTAAAAAGATGTCTGTATCAGCAGGAACGAAATTAAAAGCAAATGAGCAAGTGTTATTATTAACAGATGACTTGGATTCAGTTCCGGATATGTATGGATGGACCAAGGAAAATGTTGATAAATTTGCGGAATGGACGGGCATTGAGATCACCTATAAAGGGGAAGGTTCTCGTGTGAGCAAACAAAACGTCAAAGTAGAAACTGCTTTAAAGAAGACGAAGAAAATAACAATTACATTAGGAGATTGATATGTTACTTGCTACCCTAGTAGTATCATTTATTCTAACGGTTATTGGCATTCCTGCCTTTATCCGTTTCTATCAACGGGCCCATATTTCGGGCCAACAAATGCACGAAGATGTGAAGCAACACAAAGCCAAAGCAGGCACTCCAACTATGGGGGGAGTGGTCTTCTTGATCACTTCAGTTTTTGTCACCCTTGTCTTTAGCTTCCTAACTGGGAACTTTACGCGTCCTGTTCAATTGATCCTCTTTATTTTGGTCTTGTATGGAATCGTCGGTTTCTTGGATGACTTCTTAAAGGTCTTTCGTAAGATCAATGAAGGGTTAAATCCCAAGCAAAAATTAGCCTTGCAATTGGTGGGAGGAATCATTTTCTATCTCTTTTCTGAACGCCATGGAGGCGGTAGTCTTCTCAATGTCTTTGGTTGGGATGTCTATTTGGGACATTTCTATATTATCTTTGCCTTGTTCTGGTTGGTTGGTTTTTCAAACGCAGTCAATTTAACGGACGGGATTGATGGCTTGGCAAGCATTTCGGTAACCATCAGCTTGATCGCTTATTCCATCATCGCTGTTTGGCAAAGACGAATCGATATCCTTTTTGTGACCATCAGTATGATTGGAGCTCTATTAGGTTTCTTCGTCTACAACCACAAGCCGGCCAAGATTTTCATGGGAGATGTTGGAAGCCTAGCACTAGGTGGGATGCTTGCGACTCTATCCATGGCTCTCCACGTAGAGTGGACCTTGCTCTTGATTGGGATTGTCTACGTCTTTGAGACTAGCTCTGTCATGCTCCAAGTGTCCTATTTCAAATGGACCAAGAAAAGGACAGGGGAAGGACGCCGAATCTTCCGCATGACGCCTTTCCATCACCATTTAGAATTAGGTGGTCTGTCAGGTAATGGTCCTAAATGGTCTGAGTGGAAGGTCGATGCCTTTCTCTGGAGTGTCGGTGCAGGAATGAGCGCCTTGACCCTCTTGATCTACTATCTGATCAATTCATAAGACATGAATCATAAAAGGTTGGGATTTCTATCTCAGCCTTTTTGGCTGGGGAGGAATTGCTGTCCAAAAGAAGAGCGGGAAGAGGACTTTTCTGATATAATAGTAGAGATGATGAAAGGATAAGAGAATGAAATTTACAGATTTTAAGTTTAAGGACTATATCCAAGAGGCCTTAAAAGAGATTAATTTTATTGAAGCGACAGAAGTTCAAGAAAAACTCATCCCGATTGTTTTAGCAGGTCGAGATTTGGTCGGTGAATCCAAAACAGGATCAGGGAAGACCCATACTTTCCTCTTGCCAATTTTTCAAACCTTAAATGAGGATAGTAGCAATGTCGAAGTGGTCATTACAGCGCCTAGTCGGGAGTTGGCCACACAGATTTACCAAGCGGCTCGTCAGATTGCTAGCCACTGTGAAAAGGAAATTCGGATTGCTAACTATGTTGGCGGAACTGATAAGGCTCGTCAGATTGATAAGCTCCAAGTGGCTCAACCGCATATCGTGATTGGGACACCAGGACGCATCTATGATTTGGTTGCCTCTGGAGATTTAGCCATTCATAAGGCCCATACCTTTGTGGTCGATGAGGCTGATATGACTCTCGATATGGGCTTTTTGACGACGGTAGATAAGATTGCATCCAGTCTTCCCAAACAACTCCAATTCTTGGTCTTCTCTGCTACGATTCCGCAAAAGTTGCAACCTTTCTTGAAGAAATACCTATCCAACCCTGTCATGGAGCAGATCAAAACCAAAACGGTGATCTCGGACACCATTGATAACTGGTTGGTATCGACAAAAGGGCGCGATAAGAATGAGCAAGTCTATCAACTAACCCAGGCTCTTCAACCTTATCTGGCTATGATTTTTGTGAACACCAAGGACAGAGCAGATGACTTGCATGCTTATTTGGTAGAAAAGGGCCTTAAAGTCGCTAAAATCCATGGAGGGGTTCCTCCACGGGAGCGTAAGCGGATTATGAACCAAGTCAAAAACCTGGATTTTGAATATATCGTTGCGACAGATTTGGCAGCGCGTGGTATTGATATTGAAGGGGTCAGTCATGTCATCAACGATGCCATTCCACAAGATTTGTCCTTCTTTGTCCACCGCGTTGGCCGGACTGGTCGGAATGGCCTTCCTGGTACAGCTATTACCCTCTATCAACCGAGTGATGACTCAGACATTCGGGAGCTTGAAAAATTGGGGATTCAATTTGTACCTAAGGTCTTGAAGGGTGGGGCTATCGAGGATACCTATGACCGGGATCGTCGGGCTAATCGTGAAAAACGCCAAGAAAAACTCGATATTGAGATGATTGGCTTGGTCAAGAAGAAAAAGAAAAAAATCAAACCAGGCTACAAGAAAAAAATCAAATGGGCCGTGGACGAGAAACGTCGGAAAGCCAAGCGAGCTGAGAACCGCGCTCGCGGTCGGGCAGAAAGAAAGGCTAAACGCCAAACCTTTTAGTGATAAAGAAATTTAAAGATTTCCATAAAAATTAACTATTTGGTCGCTGATTTATTTTGTGATAGACTATCTATAGATAGTCTATTTTTTGCTTTTGCGGGAGATGCTTGCTTGTTATCACATCAGACCTGAAGCATGATTTACGAACAATCAATAGCAAAACTCAGCATTTTAACTGTAAATATGATAGAATGATTCATTATCGAGGGAGGAAGTAACGAAGATGTTTACAACTACTTATCTGGCATCCGGCTGGTACGAAGAGTTTTTAAAATGGATACCAGAAGGAGAAATCTTTAATCTACGCGTCGTTTTTGAAGCTATTCCCGGAATTTTAAAAGAGCTTCCAAATACGATTTTGTTAACCTTGGCAGGAGCCTTTTTTGGTTTATTGCTAGCCCTATTGTTTGCCATTGTCAAAATCAATCGGGTAAAAATCCTCTACCCTGTCCAAGCCTTGTTTGTGAGTTTTTTAAGAGGAACACCAATTTTGGTCCAGTTGATGCTGACCTACTATGGAATCCCGCTCTTGTTGAAGGCCATTAACCAACAATATGGGACAGCCTTTAATATCAACGATGTGCCAGCCCATTTATTTGTCATTGTAGCCTTTGCCTTCAATGAGGCAGCCTATGCCAGTGAGACCATTCGGGCAGCGATTTTATCTGTTGATGCGGGTGAAATCGAAGCGGCGAAGAGTCTCGGCATGACCAATGCCCAAGTTTATCGTCGAATTATTATTCCAAATGCAGCCGTGGTTGCGACTCCGACCTTGATCAACTCTTTGATTGGTTTGACCAAGGGGACTTCTTTGGCCTTTTATGCAGGAGTTTTGGAAATCTTTGCCCAAGCCAAGATTATGTCGGGGAATGACAGTCGCTATTTCGAGCGCTTTATCTCTGTTTCATTGATCTACTGGGCCATTAATATTTTGATTGAACAATTGGGACGTTGGATCGAACAGGTACTCTCTATCAAAGATCCAAAAATTGTTACCCAAACCTTGCAAGAGGAGGAACGAGCAGCATGATTCGGATTTCACAATTATCAAAATCTTTTTCCGGTCAAGTGGTCCTAGACCATCTCGATTTGGAAGTTCAAAAAGGGGAAGTTGTTGCCTTGATCGGTTCTTCTGGAGCTGGGAAATCAACCTTCTTGAGAAGCTTGAACTATCTGGAAGCTCCGGATAGTGGCAGCATTGAGATCAATGGGGAAAAGGTAGACTTTGAAAACATCAGCAAGGACGAGATCCTGACCCTTCGAAGAAAGCTAGCTATGGTCTTTCAACAGTTTAATCTTTTCAGCCGCAAGACAGGCTTGGACAACGTCAAGGAAGGACTAATCGTCGTCAAAGGCTTATCCGACCAGGAAGCGACCAAGATTGCCAAAGAAGAACTCGCAAAAGTCGGTCTGTCGGACCGCGAAACCCATTACCCTCGTCATTTGTCAGGAGGGCAGAAACAGCGGGTGGCCTTGGCACGTGCCCTAGCCATGAAGCCGGAAGTCCTCTTATTGGATGAGCCAACTTCAGCCCTCGATCCGGAATTGGTCGGAGAGGTAGAAAAAGCTATCGCAGCAGCAGCTCAGGCAGGTCAAACCATGATTCTTGTCAGTCATGATATGAGCTTTGTTTCCCAGGTGGCAGACAAGGTCTTGTTCCTCGACAAGGGGAAAATTATTGAATCTGGGACACCAGAAGAGATAATGAAAGCTCCTAAAGAAGAGCGGACAAAAGAATTCTTTGCTAGTTACAAACGAACATTTGTTTGATATAATATATAAGAGCTCGAGTCTGGAACGCGATGTTTCAGACTCGGATTTTTCTTTGAGTAGGTGCCTCAGGAAAAGATGAATAGTAGTAGTTCATTTTTCCGCGAAGATAGAAGTTTCAAGTTGATTTAATAGTGAACGAAACGAATCGGCATCTCGTCCCCTCATTCCAATCTTGGATACTAAGGAGATCTTATGTTAAACCAATTGCTATCTCTCTATATCGAGAGCCTAATCATCACTTCAATTGGGGTGTTGGTTGCTTCAGCTATTTGGATAGGCTTGCGAGCAGCTCGTAAGACGGATAAAACAGCTAAGGAACGCCAGTTACACCTCTATGATATTTTATTGATTGATATTATGACAATTCCAGTCCTCACCTTTGCAGTCATTGGAGTTCTGTTTATTCTTCGAGCAAGATAATTGCAAAATAGTTCAATTGGAGTTAGAATCAAGATAGTTACAACAAAAGGAGAAGCTTATGTATGATACACTGATTATCGGTGCAGGACCTGCGGGTATGACTGCAGCCTTGTATGCAGCCCGTAGCAATCTAAAGGTTGCCTTGTTAGAAGCTGGAATTCCTGGCGGACAGATGAACAATACATCCGATATCGAGAATTATCCAGGCTATGCCAATATCAGTGGACCTGAATTGGCTGAAAAAATGTTCGAGCCACTAGAAGCCCTAGGTGTGGAACACTTGTTCGGTAGAGCCGAAAATATTGTGGATCAAGGAAGCTACAAGGAAATTACGACAGATGATGGCCTCCTACAAGCTAAGACCGTTATTATTGCGACTGGTTCTAACCATCGCTTGTTGGGAGTTCCAGGTGAAGAAGAATTAAATAGTCGTGGGGTTTCTTATTGCGCCGTCTGTGATGGTGCCTTCTTCCGGGATGAAGACCTCATGGTTGTTGGTGGAGGAGACTCTGCGGTTGAAGAGGCAATCTTCCTGACTCAGTTTGCTAAGTCTGTTACCATTGTTCACCGACGCGATGCCCTACGTGCCCAAAAGGTTCTTCAAGACCGTGCTTTTGCCAATGAAAAGATTCACTTTGCTTGGAATACAGTGGTCGAAGAGATCAAAGGGGACAACCGTGTGACCAGTCTGGTCTTAAAAGATGTTCAAACAGGTGAGGTTCGCGAGCAAGCAGCTGGGGGTGTCTTTATCTATGTGGGCTTGGATCCTGTTAGTGACTTTGCCAAAGACCTCGGTATTCTAGACGACCAAGGTTGGGTGATCACGGATGATCACATGAAGACCTCCGTGCCGGGTGTCTTTGCGGTTGGAGATGTCCGCCAAAAAGATCTTCGTCAGGTCACCACAGCGGTTGGAGACGGAGCTGTCGCCGGTCAAGAAGCTTATAAATATATTACTGAACACGAAGAATAAGAGAGAAGAAAGGGATGTTCGTCTGATGGAAAGAGGCGAAGATCCCTTCTTTTTTACGATAAAAATGAGGCTTAACCCGGATTAAACTCATGTAGTCCTGCTTAAAATGTGCTATAATGTGTTTAAAATTATTTTGGACTGTGCCAGTTGACAGAGCGTGACTGGTGCCATGACGTAAAAAAGAAGAGGGATCAAATATGTACCCAGATGATAGTTTAACTCTCCATACTGATTTGTATCAAATCAATATGATGCAGGTTTACTTTGAGCAAGGCATACACAATAAAAAGGCGGTCTTCGAAGCCTATTTCCGCCAGCAACCCTTCAAAAATGGCTATGCCGTCTTTGCAGGTCTTGAGCGCATTGTCAACTATTTGAAGAATCTACGTTTTTCAGAGTCGGATATTGCCTACTTAGAATCCTTAGGCTACGAAGGAGCCTTCCTGGATTACTTGAAAAATTTCAAAATGGAATTGACTGTTCGTTCTGCCAAAGAAGGGGACCTGGTCTTTGCCAATGAGCCGATTGTCCAAGTAGAAGGACCGCTTGCCCAGTGTCAGTTGGTTGAAACGGCCCTCCTCAATATTGTCAATTTCCAAACCTTGATTGCCACAAAAGCCGCTCGGATCAAGGCTGTGATCGAAGACGAACCTTTGATGGAGTTCGGAACTCGTAGAGCGCACGAAATGGATGCGGCTATTTGGGGAACCCGTGCAGCTGTTATTGGAGGCGCTAGCGGGACCAGTAACGTACGTGCAGGAAAACTCTTTGACATCCCTGTCCTTGGGACCCATGCCCATGCCTTGGTGCAGGTCTATGGCGATGATTATAAAGCCTTCAAGGCCTATGCTGAGACCCATCGCAACTGTGTCTTCCTAGTGGATACCTATGATACGTTACGCATCGGAGTTCCAGCTGCGATTCAGGTGGCGCGTGAGATGGGCGATCGTATCAACTTCTTAGGAGTGCGGATTGACTCTGGAGATATTGCCTACATCTCGAAAAAGGTTCGCCAGCAGTTGGATGAAGCTGGTTTCACAGAAGCGAAGATCTACGCTTCAAATGATTTGGATGAGAACACCATCCTCAACTTGAAGATGCAAAAGGCTAAGATTGATGTCTGGGGTGTCGGAACCAAGTTGATCACAGCTTATGACCAACCAGCGCTCGGAGCAGTCTATAAGATTGTTGCTATCGAAGATGAAAATGGTCAAATGCGAAATACCATCAAACTGTCTAACAATGCTGAAAAAGTTTCAACGCCAGGGAAGAAACAAGTTTGGCGGATTACCAGTCGGGAAAAAGGTAAATCAGAAGGGGATTACATCACTTACGATGGAGTGGATGTCAATGAACTGACAGAAATCAAAATGTTCCATCCGACCTATACCTATATCAAGAAGACAGTTCGTGATTTTGACGCCATCCCGCTCTTGGTCGATATTTTCAAAGATGGGGAACAAGTCTATGAATTGCCAACCTTGATGGATATCCAAGCCTATGCTCGGAAGGAATTCGACAAGCTCTGGGACGAATACAAACGTGTCCTCAATCCACAACATTACCCAGTTGACTTGGCCAAGGACGTATGGCAAGATAAGATGGACCTCATTGATCAAATGCGTCAGAAAGCCTTGGGAGGTGAAGAAGAATGAGCCTACAAGAAGACATTATTGCTCAATTAGGGGTCAAGCCAGTCATTGATCCTCAAGAAGAGATTCGCCGGTCGATTGATTTTTTGAAGGATTACCTGCAAAAACATCCTTTTCTAAAGACCTTTGTCTTGGGAATTTCGGGAGGTCAGGACTCGACCCTAGCGGGTCGCCTGGCTCAATTAGCCATGGAGGAAATGCGTGCAGAGACTGGAGATGCTAGTTATCAGTTTGTTGCTGTCCGCTTGCCCTACGGTGTCCAAGCAGATGAAGCAGATGCCCAAAAGGCCTTGGCCTTCATCCAGCCGGACGTCAGCCTGGTCGTGAACATCAAGGAATCGGTCGATGCCATGGAGCGTGCTGTCGAAGCGACAGGAACAGATGTCTCAGATTTTAACAAGGGCAATATCAAGGCACGGAGTCGGATGGTTGCTCAGTACGCTCTAGCAGGTGCCTATAGCGGAGCCGTCATTGGGACAGACCATGCAGCCGAAAACATCACTGGATTCTTTACCAAGTTTGGAGATGGCGGAGCCGATATCCTTCCTCTCTACCGCCTTAATAAGCGCCAAGGCAAGCAGTTGCTTCAGGCACTGGGAGCTGATCCTGCCTTGTATGAGAAGGTACCGATTGCAGATTTGGAAGAGGAAAAGCCAGGTATCGCTGACGAAGTAGCTCTTGGGGTGACCTATGCAGAAATTGATGACTACCTAGAAGGGAAATCAGTTAGCCCAGAAGCTCAAGCAACTATTGAAAACTGGTGGCACAAAGGCCAACACAAACGTCATCTACCGATTACGGTATTTGATACCTTCTGGCGTTGATAGGAAAGAAAAGTCGGTTGAGCCGACTTTTTTTAAACAGAATAGGAGGAAAGTAGATGAGAAAATTGGGTACTATTGAACTGGAAACCAAGCGTTTATTATTAAGATGCTTTGTTGTAGAGGATGCAAAGGCAATGTTTGAAAATTGGGCATCTGATGCAGATAATCTTAAATATGTGACTTGGGATCCCCATCCAAATCCTCAAGTGACTCGAGCTTCGATCGAAAGATGGCTCCTTCATTACCAAGAGGAAAATACCTACAAATGGGCGATTTGTAAGAAAGATGATCCCGCACAAGTGATAGGTGATATCAGTGTCGTTTCTCAGGATCCACAAAAAGAACTGTGTGAAGTCGGCTATATTCTAGGGAAGAAGTTTTGGGGTCAAGGTCTGATGACAGAAGCTCTCCAGGCTGTTTTACACTTTTTGTTGATAGAGGTGGGATTCAAGGAAGTTCAGGCCAAGTATGTCAGTTTGAACCCTGCTTCGGGAAGTGTTATGGAAAAAGCTGGGATGCAATATCTAGCTACTCTCCCAAATGCTGTTGCCAGAAAAGGCTATGTCGGAGATCAAATAATCTACACTATCCATTCTTCTGACCTTTAAAACAATTTTTACTTGAAGATTTTAGCCAATGGTCTATAATGGTAAGTAGCTTTACAAAGGAGAATTTTATGTCAGAATTAACACAAGAATTTACAGATCAACTCTATGCGAATTACCAAGCAAATGTGAAATTTGCGGCTCTTGAAAATGCCATCACCCACAATGGGATTCATGCAGCTTTAGAGACACGCAAAAGTGCAGTAGAAAACACACCCGTCTTTTCTCTTGATTTGACCAAGGATAAGGTGACGGACCAGAAAGCTTCTGGTCGTTGCTGGATGTTTGCGGCTCTGAATACCTTCCGTCATAAAATGATTGCGAGCTTCCAATTGGAAGACTTTGAGTTGTCTCAAGCTCACACTTTCTTTTGGGACAAGTACGAAAAATCCAACTGGTTCTTGGAACAAATCATTGCGACAGCGGATCAGGATTTAACCAGCCGCAAGGTGGCCTTCCTCCTTCAAACTCCTCAACAAGATGGTGGTCAATGGGATATGGTCGTTTCCCTCTTTGAAAAATATGGGGTCGTCCCTAAGTCTGTCTATCCAGAATCCATCTCATCTAGCAATAGCCGAGAGCTCAATACCTACTTAAATAAATTATTGCGCCAAGATGCTCAGATTCTGCGCGAATTGCTTACGAGTGGAGAAGATCTAGCAACGGTTCAAAGCAAGAAAGAAGAGCTCCTCCAAGAAATCTTTAATTTCTTGGCTATGTCACTGGGCTTGCCCCCACGTATATTTAGTTTCTCTTATCGCGATAAGGACAATAATTTCCACACAGAGTCTGGCTTGACACCTCAAAGCTTTTACAAAAAATATGTGGATCTTCAGTTGGAGGACTACGTTTCTGTTATCAATGCGCCTACGGCCGACAAGCCTTATGGTCAGTCTTACACAGTAGAGATGCTGGGGAATGTGGTCGGTAGCCGTGAAGTCCGATACCTCAACGTTCCGATGGAGCGCTTGAAAGAATTGGCCATTGCCCAAATGAAAGCTGGGGAAACTGTTTGGTTTGGATCGGATGTCGGCCAAGTCAGCAACCGCAAAGCTGGAATCCTGGCAACAGATGTCTATGACTTTGAAGCGGGAATGGATATCCAGCTGACTCAAGATAAGGCAGGGCGTTTGGATTATGCGGAAAGTCTTATGACCCATGCTATGGTCTTGACTGGTGTGGATCTGGATGAAGCTGGACTCCCTCTCAAATGGAAGGTTGAAAATTCTTGGGGAGACAAAGTTGGAACAGATGGCTACTTTGTAGCTTCTGACGCCTGGATGGACGAATACACCTACCAAATCGTTGTCCGCAAGGAACTGTTGACAGCGAAAGAATTGGCTGCTTATGAGGCAGAGCCAATCGTCTTGGCTCCATGGGATCCGATGGGTGCCTTGGCTTTTAAATAAGATACATAAAAAACACGATTGGTTAAGAACAATCGTGTTTTATTAATATAGTGTGGTCTAATTAGTGATTTTGCTCATTCTCTTTAGAAGATGATTCTGTGTGTTCAGAATTCTCTTCTGAGTTAGATGAACTAGAACTTGAACTATCTTCTGTTGCGTCAGTGCTTGGCTCGACACTTGGCTCATAATAGTAATTGTATTTATTGTAGTTATTCTTACCATTATTGAGATAGAGGTAGGAACCGCTACGGTATACGCCACTTGGTTGGGTCCAGTCTTCGCTACCTGATCCGTTTTGCTCATACAAATACAGCATCATTTGTTTGTAGACATCCGTCGCGACTTTGATTCCATCATCTAGGACTGGAGTCAAGCGATTGGTATATCCTGTCCATACAGCCATAGAATATTGCGTGGTGTACCCCACAAACGATTCATCAGGTGTCACAATACTTGAGTAATTGTAGTCCTTGGTCAGTTTTTTTAATTCGTTGTCGTCATAGTTAGAGGTACCTGTTTTACCAGCGTGATAAAGACCAGAGATATTTGCATTGTATCCTATACCAGCTGTGATAACTGATTTCAACATATCTGTCATCATGTAAGCTGTGGCTTCTTTCATCACTCGTGTTCCAGAGGTTTCAAAGTTCTTCGTTGTACCATCGCTAAAGACAACCCGATTCACATATTGAGGCTTGTAATAGGTACCGCCATTTGCGAAGGTTGCATAAGCAGCGGCCATTTTCTCACTGCTAGCCCCGTATTTGTTGCTAGAGTCACTGGTATTACTTGAGATGGCATTTGCATATACCATTTCTGGATAATCAATCCCCATGCTGCTCAAGAATTTCTGAGCCTTCTTCAAACCAACTTTTTCAAGAGCCCGGACCGCAGGAACGTTACGGGATTGTTGGAGAGCATAGACCATGCTGATATTGCCGTAGTACTGTCTATCCCAGTTATAAAATTGCGTATTTGTACCAGGGAAGTTGTAAGGTGTATCAGGAATGGTTACTCCAGTGGAGTTATACTCCTCATATTCAATTGCGGGAGCATAATCTGAGATAGGTTTCATTGAAGATCCCCAATCTCGGTTCGTTTCGACAGCTTGGTTAGTACCGAAGGATACATTAGATGATTGATGACGGGATCCCAACTGAGCAATGACTTTTCCGTTTGTCACGTCGATGATAGTAGAAGCAACTTGCAACTCATTATCTGGATAATTGACATATTCGTCAGAGTTGTATATATCCCACAGACGTTTTTGAGCTGCGGTATCGACGTTGGTGTAGACATCCATACCAGTTGTCAAGACATTGTAGCCTGTCTCTTCTTCGACTTGTTGGATGACTTCTTTGAGGTAGTTATCCATATAAGCAGGATAGTTGCTTGAGCCGGTTAGACTTTGCAAGCCATCGGTAACAGGTGTATTGACGGCACTTTCGTACTGCTCGTTTGTAATGGACTTCATATCCAACATTTCTTTAAGAACCAGATTACGGCGTTGGAGAGCAGCTTCCGGATTGGTATAAGGATCGTATTGGTTCGGTGCTTGAGGCATTCCGGCCAATAGGGCCACTTGTGGCAGAGAAAGGTCCTTCAAGTCTTTTGCATAGTAGCTACGAGCAGCTGTTTGCATTCCGTAGTTTCCGTTAGACATGTAGACTTTGTTGATGTAGTAGGTCAAAATCTCTTGTTTGGTTGCTTTTTGCTCTAATTGAGTAGCAAGCCAAGCTTCTTGGATTTTCCGAGATAGGGTTTGGTCGGACGACGAAGTAGAGAAGTAAGTGAGTTTGATCAACTGTTGTGTAAGAGTAGATCCCCCTTGGCGACCTCCTCGGAGGTTACTGAAGAAGGCTCCTCCAATACGAATAAAGTCGACCCCTCTGTGGTTGAAAAAGCGGTGGTCTTCAATCGCCACAATCGCATTGACCAAGTCTGTTGGGATTTCATTGGTTTTCACATTAATTCGTTTTTCAGCACCCAAATCTGCAATTAGATTGTTTTGATTGTCATAGATTTTACTGGATGTCGTTGCGACGAGGTCTTTCTCAGAAAGAGTCGGTGCTTTTGCGGCATAGTATCCAAATACCAATCCACCCAGAATAAGTAAAAGGAAAAATAAGGAAATAGCCGCAATCGCTGCATATTTTAACCATTGGATAACTGTTTGTTTATTCATTTAATTACCGCCTAGTAGATTCTGTTCGATAATATCGAGATAAGGGACGCTTGGAAGGCGATCTGTCTCGATACGATAACCATTTTCCTGTATAAAGGTTAATGGCATAGATTTACTGCCGTGATCGATGTTGTAAAAGTCGATTAAGGAAGGAGCAGGCAGTAGATAGGTCTCATTGAGCTTTGCAAAATGCAAGAGCACAAAACAAATCCCCCCCTGTTGAACGACTGCAGCCATGTGATCAATCTGGTGCTGGTGAAAGTTTTTCATCGGCATAGATTGTTTCTGCTGAGTCTCTTTTGCTTCAAAATCAATGTAGTGCCCTTTGTAAACACCAGAATAGTCTGTGGTAGACGCCTGGCGAAAATAAGCTTCCACAATCTTTGCCCGACTGCGATGAGGATAGTCTACCTTTACAATCTGGATGGGGGTCGGCTTTTTATGAATAACCGCTAGCCCTCTGGAAAGGTAGTAGTGATTACTCTCATTGATCATTTTTTCAAATGTCATCCCCCGATTGGCAAAGTTTACACGTTGCTTCCTCTGGATGGGCGAAGAAGATTTCTTGCTAAGTTTGTGAGGATAGTTGACCATAATTCTCCTTATTGGTACAATTACATCACTCTATTATATCACAAAATGAAGAAGGGAGGGGAAATAATGAATAGTTTACTGATTACAGGTTACAAGGCATTTGAATTGGGAATTCTGACAGCAAAGGACCCTAGACTTCCCATTATTAAAGAGACGATTCGCAGGGATTTAGTCCGTTTTTTGGAAGAGGGCGTCAAGTGGCTGATTTTTACGGGTAATCTAGGTTTTGAAGCCTGGGCCTTGGAGGTTGCCCAGGAATTAAAAAAAGAATACGAGATACAGTTGGCCACGATTTTTATGTTTGAAAACCAAGGAGAGAACTGGAATGAGGCCAATCAAGAACTCCTTAGTCGCTTTAAGCAGGTTGATTTTGTCAAGTATGCCTATCCCTCTTATAGCCAGCCAGGCCAATTTAAAGAATACAATACATTTTTGTTAGAAAATACAGATGGCGCTTATTTATTTTACGATCCAGAACACGAAACAAATCTCAAATATCTTTACAAAATGATGCTAGAAATGGATCAGTATCATGTCAAAAGATTAAACTTTGATGACTTAAATGAAGTAGCGGAAAAAATTTACGAAAAATAAGTGATTTACCTTGATTTTTGCTCCTCATTTTTTATATAATGATTATGATTAACTAGAACGGAGAGAATGATGGCAAGTATTATTTTTACTGCGAAAGATATTTTTGATCAAGATTTCAAAAAAGAAGTTCGTGGATTTAGTAAAGTTGAGGTAAATGAGTTTTTGGATGATGTCATCAAAGACTATGAAACCTATGCTGCCTTAGTGAAGGAATTGAAAGAAGAAAATGCTCGGCTCCGTGAAGAATTAGCGAAGAAAACGAGCCAAGCAACTCCGAGTCCATCAGTTCCTGAATCTGCTCCAAAGCATGAGTTTCCTCAGGTCACTACTACGACAAACTTCGATATTTTGAAACGCTTAAATCGTCTTGAAAAAGAAGTCTTCGGGAAACAAGTCGTAGATCGTGATTTTTAAGACATAAAAGATGAATCGTGCAATTTTTGGATAATCGCGTGAGAGCTTTCTCTCATGAGGAAAGTCCATGCTAGCACAGGCTGTGATGCCTGTAGTGTTTGTGCTAGGTGAATCCATAAGCCTAGGGACTTGATCTTCAAGTTACGGCGAGCGAACGGGCTAAGTCTTAGGATAAGTTCTACTAGCTCTGAAAGTGCCACAGTGACGTAGTTTTTAGGGAAACCTAAAAAGTGGAACGCGGTAAACCCCTCAAGCTAGCAACCCAAACTTTGGTCGGGGCATGGGATGCATGGAAACGAACATAGCATTCTGACTGGAAACAGTAGACAGATGATTATCGAAGGAAATGGTACCTAGTCATTTCTGGAACAAAACATGGCTTATAGAAAATTGCATATAGGTGGTGAGGGGGAGAGAAATCTCAACCTCCTTTTTTAAACAATGAGGAACAAATGAAAAAACAATTTGAATTAATTGCGACAGCTGCTGCTGGATTAGAAGCAGTGGTTGGGCGTGAATTACGAGAGCTCGGCTACGATTGCCAAGTGGAAAATGGACGAGTCCGTTTCAAAGGCGATGTTCGTGCAATCATCGAAACCAATCTTTGGTTGCGGGCTGCAGACCGAATCAAGATCGTCGTAGGATCCTTTCCTGCCCGTACCTTTGAAGAACTCTTTCAAGGAGTTTTTGCCTTGGATTGGGACCAATACCTCCCTTTAGGAGCGCGTTTCCCTATCTCCAAAGCAAAATGTGTCAAATCCAAACTGCATAACGAACCGAGTGTACAAGCGATTTCGAAAAAGGCAGTTGTCAAAAAGTTGCAAAAACACTATGCCCGACCAGAAGGTGTTCCTCTAATAGAAAATGGAGCAGAGTTCAAGATCGAAGTATCGATCCTTAAAGACCAAGCTACTGTCCTGATTGACACGACTGGTAGTAGCCTCTTCAAACGTGGTTATCGGACGGAAAAAGGGGGAGCTCCTATTAAGGAAAATATGGCGGCAGCCATTCTTCAACTTTCCAATTGGTACCCAGACAAGCCCTTGGTTGATCCGACTTGTGGATCAGGAACCTTCTGTATCGAAGCAGCGATGATGGCTCGCCAGATAGCACCGGGCTTGAGACGGACTTTCTCGTTTGAAGAGTGGAATTGGATCGACAATCGTCTGATTCAAGAAGTTCGCACAGAGGCTAGTAAAAAAATCAATCGGGACCTTGTCCTAGACATCATGGGAACCGATATTGATGCGCGGATGGTTGAGATTGCCAAAGAAAATGCTCAAAAAGCGGGTGTTGCGAGCGACATCACCTTTAAGCAAATGCGGGTGCAAGATCTGCGTTCAGATAAGATTAATGGGGTCATTATCTCCAATCCACCGTATGGTGAACGCTTATCCGATGATGCAGGGGTGACAAAATTGTACGCTGAAATGGGAGAGGTCTTTGAGCCCTTGAAGACTTGGAGCAAATTTATCCTGACCAGCGATGAAAACTTTGAAAAGAAGTTTGGGCGACAAGCGGATAAAAAAAGAAAATTATATAACGGAACCTTAAAGGTTGACTTGTATCAGTTCTTTGGGGAGCGGGTACGTCGACAAGCGACTAGTGAGAAAGGAAACATATGACAAAAGAAGATAAACAGCAGTTGGGCCAAGAGGCAGAGTCAGTTCTTGATTTTAAGGACGCCAAAGAGATGACGATTGGCCAAGCAAACCGCAAAGCTGAAGAAATCGAAGCAGGGGTCAAGGAAACAGATAATGTCCTCGATAAATACATCAAACAGCACCGTGACGAAATCGAAGCTCATAAGTTTGATACCATCGTCATGAAGAAGGAAATGTTGGCTGAGGCAGAGGAAGCAGCCACTGTGGATGCGACGGACCCGATTCCAAGTGAAGAGCCAGTGAAGGAAGTAGCACCGGCTGAAGTAGGTCAAAAAGAAGGCGCGTCTACTCGCATTCCAGATCCAATTCCTGGGGAACGCCCTGCAAAAATTAAGTTTGGTCCAGAGCCAACAGAACCATATGTGGATGAAGAAATTGAGATTCCTGAAGAACCGAAAAAGAGCCGGGTAAAACCAATTCTGTTTTCAGTTTTAGCTCTGACAGCAGTTGCTACGGCTAGTTGGTTGTCTTATCAATGGATCCGTAACCAGTCTAAAGGGGAAACGACAGTCGTCTCTTCTACTAGCTCATCTAGCAAGAAGTCCTCTAGTTCTTCTTCCTCAACGAGCACGAATACAGAGGCTTTGCTGAAGGATTTTAACGATCAGTATGCAGCTTTCTTTACAGATGACACGCAGACGAAGTTGAAAAATGATTCTTTTGGTAATTTGGAAAAACTAAAAGCCAGTTTAGATAAATTGAAAGACACCAAGGAATACGATGCAGCCAAAAGTAAATACGATGAATTGGTGAAGCAGGTTTCTGCTATTCAAACAGTAAACTCTCAGTTTACCAGCCCAGTTATTAAGGATGGGGCCATCGATACCAAGGCGCAGGTAAAGAGTGATGCAGTCTTTTCAGATGTGTCAACATCTAATACACAATTGAACCAATTATTGAAGGATGCAGCTTCTCAAGGACGCTCGCAACAAGTTGCGACTCCAGCACCCGTGACAGATGGTGGTGGCAGTGCTACAGGTGGAAATGCAGTTTCTTCAGGAACGGTAACCAGTCCTGCTCCTACACAAGCCCCAGCTACTGAAGGCAACACGACAGGCGGAGTGAACCCAGGCTATTCTGGCTTTGGTCTTCAAAGTACTGGTGTGCCACTTCAACGAAACTTGAGCCGGGTGCCATACAACCAAGCAACGCTTGACGATGTAAACAATCCTGCATGGACCTTTAACCCTGGTATTTTGGAGAAGATTCTGAAGATTGCCCGGGAACGTGGTCATATCGTTGGGGATCAATACATCTTAGAACGCGTGAATATTATCAACGGCAATGGTTATTACAACCTCTTTAAGCCAGATGGAACATATTTGTTTAGTATCAATGCTAAAACCGGCTACTTTGTCGGAAACGGGAAAGGCCATTCCGATGCATTGGATTATTAAGAATTAAAAAAGACTTCTCTTTGAAAGAGAAGTCTTTTGTTATTTATACGATATGGCGTGTGAATGGATCGTCAGAAATACCTTGTTCGAGAATCAATTTGCACCACTCTTTGGCAGAAAAGAGGCTGTGATCTTTATAGTTTCCGCAAGATTCAATCGTCGTTCCTGGCACGTCTTCCCAGCTTGTTGCTTCAGCAATTTCCTCTAAAGAAGATTTAATCACTTGTGCAATGGTTTTTGGATCGTGCTGACCCCACATAATCATATGAAATCCAGTACGACACCCAAATGGGGAACAATCGATCATCCCATCAATGCGCTTACGGATCAACATAGCTAATAGGTGCTCAATCGTATGTAAACCAGCAGTCGGGATAGAGTCTTCATTTGGTTGAACCAAGCGGATATCATAGTTTGAGATAACATCTCCTTTTGGTCCAGTTTCCTCTCCGATTAGGCGAACGTAAGGGGCTTTTACAGCAGTGTGGTCTAGTTCAAAACTTTCCACAATAACTTCTTTCGTCATGTATCTTCCTCAATTTCTTTTTTCTTGATTATAGCACAATTGGCGCTGGAAGAAAACACAAGAGAAGATAGTGGCAAGTAGCCGTTGAAATAGGATTCAGAAGCTTGTTTTTAGGGTGTTTTCCCGTTAGAATCAAGGGAAAGAAGCATTAGAATGATAGCAGAAATAGATTAGTTTTCGCTAGAAAATTTGTTTGTTAATTTTGTAAAAATATGATAAAATAATAAAGAATTTTTTAATTCAACTATTCATTAGATTAGGGGTAAAAACATGGAATTTGGAATTGCAATTGTTTTTGCCGCAATCATTGGTTTAGTCATTGGATATGTAGGGATCTCAGTCAAGATGAAAGCATCGAAAGAGGCTGCAGAACTTACTCTTTTAAATGCTGAACAAGAAGCAACGAATTTACGTGGACAGGCAGAGCGCGAAGCTGATTTGATTTTGAAAGAAGCTAAGCACGAGTCTAGTTCACTTAAAAAAGAAGCACTTTTGGAGGCAAAGGAAGAAGCCAGAAAATATCGAGAAGAAGTCGATGCTGAGTTTAAATCAGAGCGTCAAGAATTAAAACAATTAGAAACCCGCTTAGCGGAACGTTCGAATAATCTTGATCGCAAAGATGACAATCTTACGAGCAAAGAGCAAGCTCTTGAACAAAAAGAGCAAAGTCTTTCAGATAGAACTAAACACATTGATGCGCGTGAAGAACAATTACATGAGCTAGAAAAGAAGAAAGAAGAAGAATTAGAAAAAATTGCTTCTCTGACTCAATCGGAAGCACGTGATATTATCTTAACGCAAACAGAAGAACGACTTTCCAAAGAGATTGCGACTCGAATTCGAGAAGCAGAAGTGGAAGTGAAAGAACGTTCAGATAAAGTTGCAAAAGATATCCTGGTTCAAGCCATGCAACGGATGGCCGGGGATTTTGTGGCAGAACAGACCAACTCAACGGTTCATTTACCAGATGATGGAATGAAGGGCCGGATTATTGGTCGCGAAGGTCGAAATATCCGAACCTTCGAAAGCTTGACAGGTGTGGATGTGATTATTGATGACACTCCAGAAGTAGTCACCCTGTCTGCATTTGATCCGATTCGTCGGGAAATCGCACGAATGACCATGGAAAGTCTCTTGAAAGATGGTCGCATCCATCCAGCTCGGATTGAAGAGTTGGTAGAGAAGAACCGTTTGGAAATTGACCAACGGATTCGTGAATATGGTGAAGCAGCAGCCTATGAAATTGGCGCACCAAATCTACATCCTGATTTGATGAAGATTATGGGACGCTTGCAATTCAGAACTTCTTATGGACAGAACGTCTTGCGTCACTCCATTGAGGTTGCTAAGTTATCTGGTATTATTGCTAGTGAGCTTGGTGAAAATGCTACCTTGGCTCGTCGAGCTGGTTTCCTTCATGATATTGGTAAAGCCATCGACCGTGAGGTAGAAGGCAACCACGTAGAAATTGGTACTGAATTAGCTCGTAAATACAAAGAGCATCCAGTTGTTGTCAATACGATTGCTAGTCACCATGGTGATGTTGAACCAGAAAGTGTCATCGCAGTTATTGTTGCAGCAGCAGATGCCTTGAGTGCAGCGCGTCCAGGTGCCCGGAGCGAGTCTCTTGAAAGCTACATCAAACGCCTGCAAGATCTTGAAGAAATTGCAAATGGCTTTGAGGGAGTTAAGACCAGCTTTGCCTTGCAAGCAGGTCGTGAAATTCGAATTATGGTCAGCCCTGAAGAAGTCAAGGATGATAAGTTGACCATCTTGGCTCATGATATCCGTGAGAAGATTGAGTCCAACTTGGAGTACCCTGGTAACATCAAGGTAACCGTTATTCGTGAATTACGTGCCATTGATTATGCAAAATAGAGCTTGTTAAAAGCCATATATAAAAAGATAGTCAGCGAAGGTGGAACAACCTTAGTTGGCTATTTTTTGTGAGTCGTGTTAAAAATGGGATAGCACAGATGAGATGGTTCATTGGTAGAGAAGTGGTTAGGGCCTTGCCTCTAGGAAAAATCTATTGAAAAATCTTTCTATTTTTGTTACACTAGATAGAAAGACAGCGAAGGAGATAAAATGGCGGATCGAGGATTATTAATCGTTTTCTCAGGGCCCTCAGGTGTTGGGAAAGGAACGGTTAGACGTGAGATTTTTGAAAGCTCAGATAATCAATTTCAATACTCAGTATCGATGACAACGCGTGCACAACGTCCAGGCGAAGTGGACGGAGTAGATTATTTCTTCCGGACACGTGAAGAATTTGAGGAGTTGATTCGTCAAGGTCAAATGCTCGAATATGCTGAATATGTTGGCAATTACTATGGGACTCCCTTGACCTATGTGAACGAAACCCTCGACAAAGGGATCGATGTCTTCCTTGAAATTGAAGTTCAAGGGGCTTTGCAGGTCAAGAAAAAGGTACCAGATGCCGTCTTCATTTTCCTGACTCCTCCGGATTTGGATGAGTTGCAAGATCGTTTGGTTGGACGTGGCACAGACAGTGCTGAAGTCATTGCCCAGCGGATCGAAAAAGCAAAAGAAGAAATTGCCCTCATGCGTGAGTACGATTATGCCATTGTCAACGATCAAGTACCTTTGGCTGCGGAACGTGTCAAACGTGTGATTGAGGCAGAACATTTCCGTGTTGATCGGGTCATTGGTCACTACCAAGAAATGCTTCCCAAAGCCACTCAAGTGGTACGATAATTAGAATAGGAATTAGGTAAAAAGATTATGATGTTAAAACCATCTATTGACACATTGTTGGATAAAGTACCGTCAAAATACTCTTTGGTTATTCTTGAAGCCAAACGAGCTCATGAGTTAGAGAGTGGTGCAACTCCTACTCAAGAATTTCAATCAGTAAAATCTACCTTGCGTGCCTTGGAAGAGATTGAATCAGGAAATGTGGTGATTCACCCAGATCCAGAAGCTAAGCGTGAAGCGGTTCGTCGTCGAATCGAAGCAGAACGCTTGCGTAAAGAAGAAGAAGAGCGTAAAATTAAAGAACAAATCGCGAAAGAAAAAGAAGATGGTGAAAAAATTTAAGGTTGGGTTCGCTCAATCTTATTTTTTGCTATTTAGCGCTAGGACAGGAAGGAGGTGGAAGCATGCTAGCACAAGTCATCGTTGATGTTCCCTTGATGCAAACAGACAAGCCCTATAGTTACCAGGTACCAGAAGAGTTTTCTCCTTTCTTGGAAAAAGGAATGCGGGTGCATGTTCCCTTTGGAAAGGGAAATAGGCTCATTCAAGGGATTGTGGTTGGCCTTGAAGAGACCACTCTAGCAGTTAAAGATCAAGAATTGAAAAGTATCGTGGAGGTCTTAGACTACCAACCGGTTCTAGGAGAGGAGCAATTTTGGCTAGCAGATCAGTTGCGAAAGACGGTTTTTGCCTACAAAATCACCCTCTTGAAAGCCATGTTACCGAGTGTTTTAAATTCTTCCTATGACAAAATTCTCCATCCGACAGAACTGCTATCGCCAGAAGATAGAGAGGACATTTTTGGAACAGCGACCAGTTTGGCCTTTTCTTCTTTGGATATTGATGCTCAAGCACGAATGATGCGACTGACTCGTAAGGGAGAGTTGGAAGTAGAATACCAAGCAGTGGATCGTAAACATATCAAAACAGAAAAATGGTATCGGGTAAATCATCACCTACTTGAAAATTTGGAAATCGCCAAGAATGCCAAAAAGCGCTTGGCCCTGCGTGAATTCGTCCAAGGTCAAGAAGTGGAAGCACCTTTGAGTGACTTATTGGCTGAATTCTCTCGTCCTGTTGTGAACTATTTCATTGACCAGGGAGCCTTGCTTATTTTTGAAAAAGAAGTCAATCGTGCGGCTGCCTACTTTAAGGACAAGGAGTCGACGGAGGCCTTGGTTTTAAATGCTGAACAAGAAAGAGCGGTTCAAGCGGTGACCAGCAAAATTGGGCAACTTTCCAAACCTTTCTTACTTGAAGGAGTGACAGGAAGTGGGAAGACGGAGGTTTATCTCCAAATCATCCAGGAGGTGCTAGAAAAGGGAAAAACAGCTATTATGTTGGTTCCCGAAATTTCCTTGACGCCTCAAGTGACGGATCGCTTTATTTCTCGTTTTGGGGATCGGGTGGCCATCCTCCATTCGGGCCTATCCAACGGTGAAAAATACGACGAGTGGAGACGTGTTGAGCGAGGGGAGGCCCAAGTAGTTGTTGGAGCACGGTCTGCTATCTTTGCTCCTCTGAAGAACCTAGGAGCTATCATTATCGATGAAGAACATGAAGCAACCTATAAACAAGATAGCAATCCCCGCTACCATGCGCGTGAAGTAGCTTTACTTCGGGCTCAGTATCACCAGGCTGTTTTGGTCTTGGGGTCGGCGACACCTAGTCTAGAAACACGAGCCCGTGCAGGAAAAGGTGTCTATGGCTTTCTTCAATTGACCCAACGAGCCAATCCTCTTGCCCGTATTCCAGAGGTGGAAGTGATTGATTTCAGAGATTATATTGGCCAGCAAGAATCCGGAACCTATACACCTAAGTTGCTAGAAGCGATAGCAGAACGTCTGCAGCGAAAAGAGCAAGTTGTTCTCATGCTCAATCGCCGGGGTTATTCCAGCTTTGTGATGTGTCGGGAGTGTGGTCAGGTAGATACCTGTCCGAATTGTGATATATCCTTGACCCTTCACATGGATACCAAGACGATGGATTGCCATTATTGTAATTACCATAAGGCCATTCCAACAGTCTGCCCTAATTGTCAAAGTCAATCGATTCGTTATTACGGGACGGGGACCCAGAAGGCCTACGATGAGCTACAAGCAATTTTCCCAGAGGCTCGTATTCTGCGGATGGACGTTGATACTACTCGGAAAAAAGGGAGTCACGAGGCTTTGTTGGATCAGTTTGGTCAAGGACAAGCGGATATTTTGCTCGGGACCCAAATGATTGCCAAGGGCTTGGATTTCCCCAATGTAACGCTAGTCGGTGTCCTCAATGCTGATACAGCTCTAAATTTGCCTGATTTTCGCTCGTCAGAGCGGACTTTCCAACTGTTAACCCAGGTGGCAGGGCGGGCTGGTCGTGCGGATAAAGAAGGACAGGTTCTGATCCAGACCTATAATCCTCATCATTATGCCATTGAATATGCGAAACGCCAAGATTATGAAGGGTTTTATGCCTATGAAATGAAGGTGCGCCACCAGTTAGGTTATCCACCTTATTATTACACGGTAGGTTTGACCCTCTCTCACAAACAAGAAGAGGTCGTGGTTAAAAAAGCTTATCAGGTGATGGATCTGTTGAAAGCAGGTCTATCGGACCAAGTCCAAATATTAGGACCAACGCCAAGACCGATTGCTCGCACGCATAATTTATTCCATTACCAGATTCTGTTGAAGTACCGGTTTGAAGACCACTTACCACAGGTTTTAAATCAGATTTTGGACTATACTCAAGAGCGGGAAAATCAAGATCTTCGAGTCAGCATTGACAATGAACCGCAAAGTTTTATGTAGAAGGAGAAAAAATGACAAAAATATTATTTATGGGAACGCCTGATTTCTCAGCTACAGTCTTAAAAGGCTTGATTTCTGATGAATGCTATGAGATTCTAGCCGTTGTGACCCAACCAGATCGGGCAGTTGGCCGGAAAAAAGAAATCCGAATGACGCCAGTAAAAGAAGCGGCTTTAGAAGCAGGCTTGCCAATCTATCAGCCGGAGAAACTATCTGGAAGCCCAGAACTAGAAGATTTATTGGCTTTGGGAGCAGACGGGATCGTCACAGCAGCCTTTGGACAGTTTTTGCCGAGTCGTTTGTTAGAGGCGATGAAGTTTTCTGTCAACGTGCACGCTTCTCTTCTTCCAAAATACCGTGGTGGAGCGCCTATTCATTATGCCATCATGAATGGGGATAAAGAAGCTGGTGTGACCATCATGGAAATGGTCAAAGAGATGGATGCTGGAGATATGATTTCTTCTCGCGCCATCCCTATTTTAGAGGAAGACAATGTGGGAACCCTATTTGAGAAATTGGCTCTTGTCGGTCGGGATCTTCTTTTAGAAACTCTGCCAGCTTACCTTGCGGGAGAGCTTAAGCCCCAACCGCAGGATCCCCAACAAGTCACCTTCTCTCCAAATATCAAGCCAGAAGAAGAACGCCTGGATTGGACACGAACCAACCGTGAACTCTTTAACCAAGTTCGAGGCATGTATCCTTGGCCAGTTGCCCATACCTTATGGAAGGGTGAACGCTTTAAGATTTACCAAGCAAAACCGTGTGAAGGTCAAGGAAAGCCAGGAGAAATTTTAGCTCTCCATAAAAATGAAATCGTTGTTGCGACGGGTGAGGGAGCCTTAGCTTTGACCCTTGTTCAGCCAGCCGGTAAACCCAAAATGCCTGTCGGAGATTTCTTAAATGGTTTAGGACGACAACTGCAAGTAGGTGATCAATTTGGTAAATAAGATGCAGACTGCACGAGGGGTGGCCCTATCTACTCTAGGAGAGATTTTCCAGGACGGTGCTTTTTCAAATATCGCTCTCAAAAAATCCTTGGGCAAGGCAACCTTGTCAGATGTGGATAAAAGTCTAGTAACCGAAATCGTCTATGGGACGGTTTCACGCAAACTAACCTTGGAATGGTATCTATCGCACTTTGTCGCTGATCGGGACCAGGTAGATCCCTGGATCTATCATCTTTTATTGATGAGCCTCTATCAGTTCGTCTATCTGGAGAAGATTCCTCCCCATGCTGTTGTCCATGAAACAGTAGAGCTTGCTAAGCAACGGAAAAAGGGGAGCGAAAAATATGTCAATGCTCTCTTACGGAAAATGCTACGAGAGGAGCTTCCATCAATTGAGCAGATTAAACGAATCAACAAACGACTTTCAATCCGCTATTCTCTTCCGGTTTGGTTGGTGAAAAAGTTGATGGACGAGTATGGTGAACAGCGGGCCATTGCGATTTTTGAGAGTCTCTATGTTCGCAACAAGGCCAGTGTTCGTGTTGTCGATCTGGATAAAAAAGAAGACATCAAGGAGCAATTGCAGGCTTCGGATTCTTTATTGGCTTCAACTGCCCTCGTAAAGGAGAATGGCTATTTTGCGGGCTCTGATTACTTCAAACAAGGGAAATTAACCATTCAAGATGAGACCAGTCAATTGGTCGCTCCGGCTTTAGAGGTCCAACCATCAGACCAGGTCTTGGATGCCTGTGCAGCACCTGGGGGCAAGACCACCCATCTAGCTTCTTATCTAGTTGATGGGCAGGTTACAGCTTTGGACTTGTACGATCATAAGCTCCAATTAATTCAGGAAAATGCGGAACGTCTGGGAGTTGCAGATAAAATCCAGACAAAAAAACTGGATGCCAGCAAGGTGTTTGAAGCTTTTGGAGCGGATGCCTTCGATAAAATCTTGGTAGACGCCCCTTGTTCTGGGATTGGTTTGATCCGCCGTAAGCCAGACATCAAGTACAATAAAGACAATGCTGATTTTGCGTCTCTACAGGCAATTCAATTGGAAATATTGGATGGAGTTTGTCAAAGTGTGCGGAAAGATGGTATAATAGTCTATAGTACATGCACAATTATAGGAGAAGAGAATTTTGATGTGGTTGACCAGTTTTTAGAAACCCATCCAAATTTTGAACTCGTGCCATTAGATCATGAACGAAAAGATATTCTGAAAGATGGCTGTATTTTAATTACACCAGAATTGTATGGAAGCGACGGTTTCTTTATTAGTCGTTTTCGAAGAATATCGTAATCTCAGGAGGATACGGACAGTATGGAAATTTCTATCTTAACCGATGTGGGTCAAAGACGGACAAATAACCAAGACTATGCAAATCAATATAAAAATAAAGCGGGAAAATCCATGGTTTTTCTAGCTGACGGGATGGGGGGGCATCGTGCTGGTAATATTGCTAGCGAGATGGCTGTTACCGATCTCGGCGCTGCTTGGGTAGCGACCGAAATCAGCACCATTAACGAAGTCAGAGAGTGGTTTGCGGAGTATCTGGAAAAAGAAAACCAGCAGATCCATCGCATTGGTCAAGATGAAGAACATAAAGGAATGGGAACAACTCTCGAAGCTGTTGCCGTTATTGATGACCAAGTCTTATTTGCGCATGTAGGGGATTCCCGAATTGGACTCGTGCGTAATGGGGAATACCATCAATTGACCAGTGACCATTCTTTAGTAAACGCCTTGCTCAAGGCAGGACAGATTACGGAAGAAGAGGCAGCTCATCATCCCCAACGCAATATCATCACCCAATCCATTGGACAAAAAGATGAATTGCAGCCGGATTTTGGTATGGTTACGGTTGAAGCGGGAGATTTCATTGTTATCAATAGTGATGGATTAACCAATATGATCTCTGGCGATGAAATCCGTGATATCGTTGTCAGTGATTTATCGATTGAAGAAAAGGCAAAAACCTTGATTCGCTTTGCGAATAATGCTGGCGGTTTGGACAATATTACAGTTGTACTGATTCGCTTTGCTGAGGAGGATATGGCATGATTCAAATCGGCAAAATTTTTGCCGGACGATATAAGATAATCCGCCAAATCGGGCGTGGAGGAATGGCAGATGTCTACCTCGCTCGGGATTTAATCTTAGATGGTGAAGAAGTTGCAGTTAAAGTACTGAGGACCAATTACCAAACAGATCCAATTGCAGTTGCTCGCTTCCAACGAGAGGCCAAAGCGATGGCAGATTTGGATCATCCAAATATCGTTCGGATCACGGATATCGGTGAAGAAGATGGCCAACAATACTTGGCGATGGAATATGTCGCTGGTTTGGACTTGAAACGCTATATCAAAGAAAATGCTCCTCTCTCAAATGAAGAAGCTGTTCGCTTGATGGGGCAAATCCTTCTTGCTATGCGCTTGGCGCACACGCAAGGCATTATTCACCGTGATTTGAAACCTCAAAATGTCCTTTTAACATCGGACGGAAATGCCAAGGTTTCTGACTTTGGGATTGCAGTAGCCTTTGCAGAGACCAGTCTCACCCAGACCAACTCTATGTTGGGTTCGGTTCATTATTTATCACCAGAGCAAGCCAGAGGATCGAAGGCTTCTATTCAAAGTGATATCTATGCAATGGGGATCATTTTCTACGAAATGCTGACGGGTCATATCCCTTATGATGGGGATAGTGCAGTGACCATTGCGCTCCAACATTTCCAAAAACCACTTCCATCCATCATCGAAGAGAACAAAAATGTTCCGCAGGCTTTGGAAAATGTGGTGATTAAGGCCACAGCAAAGAAACTATCCGATCGCTATAAGTCGGTAGCTGAAATGTATGTCGACTTGTCAAGTTGTCTATCTTATGAACGCCGTAATGAGAAAAAATTAATCTTTGATGATGCTTCAAAAGCAGATACCAAGACCCTACCAAAGGTGAACGTGGTTCCAAAACCGGCTCCACTTCCAACATCAGATGTTCGTCCAACAGCTCATGAGGACCGACCAGTGGCTTCAGAGGATCGAACAGCTCCAGTTTCTCCAAAAAATAAGCCACGTCGTCGTTTGCGGACGCGCTACAAGGTCTTGTTTGTCGCCCTAGCTTTGGTACTAGCTGCCTTTGCCTTTCTTCTTTATATGAGTCCAGCCAACAAAACAGTGCCGGATGTATCTGGAAAAACGGTAGCGGAAGCGCGTGCTATCATTGAAGATCAGGATCTTCAAGTGGGAGACGAAAAAGAAGAATACAGTGATTCGGTGCTGGAGGGCTATGTAATCCGTACCAATCCAAATGCAGGAGCTCAGAAAAAGGAAAATAGCAAGGTTGATTTGGTTGTATCGAAAGGACCAAGCACCTTTGTCATGCCGGACTATACAAGAAGGTCTAGAGAAGATGCTGAAAATGACCTGAAAAATAACTATAAGCTGTCTAGCAAGCTCATTTCGATTGAAGAAGTCGAGACCATTTATGTGGAACCAGGAATCGTTATGGAGCAATCTCCTACCGCTGGTCAAAAATATGATTTGACTTCTAATACCAAGGTTGTTCTGAAAGTATCGAAGGGAATTAATTTCATCGAGTTACCAAGTTATGTCGGTTCTGATTATGAGTTTGCTGTCTCCAATCTCGTTCAATACGGGGTGAAGGAAGCAAATATTGAACGGAAGACCACATCGCATCTTCCGGATGGTGTAGAAGTCCTACCAGGTCAAATTGTGAGTCAGACTCCAGAAGCTCAATCGAGCATCGATATTAAAAAGACTCGTATTGTCTTGACTGTATACGAACCGAAGACGGAACCATCAAGTAGCACGAAAGCTTCAAGCAGTTCATCAGAAAGTTCTACCTCTACAACAGTAGAATCCCATTCCAATACGGAACCTTCGGCTTCTACTGAACCAGAATCTTAACATGATGACCTTATAAAACCAGACCGATTAGTCTGGTTTTTTTAGTACAGAGAGAGTTGGATGAATCCTTCTAGAGTCTGAAGCGAATCCCTTGGAATTTTGATAAAATAGAATGGAGAGGTTCAATTATGTGGAAGATTCAATTGTTTGTGTTTGTTGAAGCTTTGTTACTCACCATGGCTGCAATCACTATTTTGGCGGGAAATATATCTCGTATCGTCCTAATCGTGGTTCTGTGCTTGCTCCTATTGTATTATTACATTGGAAAACAGCGGAGTAATTTTCTTTTAGTGGCATCCAGCATTCTGCTGTTTTTTATTGTCATGTTAAATCCTTATGTCATTGCTGCGCTTTTGTTTGCTGTTGTCTATGCCATGCTGGTGGCTTATCCCTATTTTTACCGTGAAAACGAAGAAGTGAAGATAGATTATGAGGAAGATGTAGAAATCCGACAAGAGAAAACGCCTTGGATTGGGGATCTGCATCATTTTTCAAAGGTAAACTGCCATTTTCGTGATTTAACGATTACTCGTTTAGTGGGGCGGGATACGATCCATTTAGACGAAGTGATTGTTGTGAATCATGACAATGTCATCATCATGAGAAAGATGTTTGGCAATACGAAAATTATTTTACCGGTGGATGTGGAGCTGAGCTTGCAGGTGAATACCTTATATGGAGAATTGCGTCTCTTCTCTCAAAAACCTAGAAAATTGAGAAATGAGACAGTAAGCATGGAGACACCGAATTATCGAAGTTCCCATCGAACAGTGAAGCTTGTTATTGCGGGGATTGTAGGAGATGTGGAGGTCGTCAGAGGATGAAACGAACAGACTATCTTTTAATCTTCCTTTATACGGTTTTAATTCTAGCTGTTATTATCCATTCAATCTTTGGGCTCTTTGACTTTCAGTGGACTTATCTATTGGAAGATTTATCCAAACTGCGTGCTTTTCTGTTTATTGGTTTTGGTTTGACGGTTGCTCTGACTATTTTGATGATTCTATTGATTAAATTGATTCAATTTACAATCATGAATACCGTCCAAAAAAACCTGAGAAACTTGCTCGAAGGCAAGAAGCTAAAACTCGGAGAAAACAAAGAGATTAATGAAGAGTTTCAACGCTTGGATCGTAAGCTCAAACGCCTGACAGAAAATTTGCAACGAACAGAAAATCGGGTCATGCAAAATGAAGAAGAGATTGTAGAAAGAGAACGACGGCGAATTGCCCGAGATCTCCATGATACAGTGAGTCAAGAATTATTTGCAGCTAATATGATTTTGTCTGGTGTAGCCAGTCAGGATCAAGTTCTTCAACTGCCTAAAGTAGGGCAACAGTTGAAGGGGGTCACAGAAATTCTAAACACCGCTCAAAATGATTTGCGGATTCTCTTATTACACTTGCGGCCGACAGAATTAGAAGGTCGAAACTTGGTAGAAGGTCTCCAGGTGATTTTTAGAGAACTACAAGAAAAGAGCAATTTAGAAGTATACTTTGAACACAATGTTCAAAGACTCCCTAAAACAATTGAAGAGCATATTTTTCGTATTGTGCAAGAAGTAGTGAGCAATACACTGAAACATGCCGCCCATGCGAAGCGCTTGGATGTTTATCTGTTGCAAACAGAACAATCTCTCCATCTGAAATTAGCAGATGATGGAGTGGGATTTGATCCAGAATCTTTGGGTGAACTAAGTTACGGTATGAAGAATATTCAGGATCGAGTAGATGACATGGCAGGAAGGATTAAGATTTTGACCAGTCCCAAAAAGGGAGTGGCTATTGATATTAAAGTGCCGTTAGTAGAAGGAGAAGATGATGAAATTATTACTAGTAGATGATCATGAAATGGTCCGATTAGGATTGAAAAGTTATTTAAGTATGCAAGACGGGATTGATCAAGTCTTAGAGGCCAGTGATGGTCAAGAGGGTGTTGAGTTAGCCTTAAAGGAGCGACCAGATGTCATCATTATGGATATTGTCATGCCCCATATGACTGGGATTGAAGCGACACTCGCAATCCTAAAGGAGTGGCCAGATGCAAAAATATTGATCCTGACCTCCTATTTGGACAATGAAAAAATCTATCCTGTCTTGGATGCGGGTGCCAAGGGCTACATGCTCAAAACGTCCAGTGCAGAGGAAATTTTACGGGCTATTCGCAAGGTGGAACAGGGAGAGTTGGCAATTGAGACGGAGGTCAGCCAAAAAGTAGAGTATCGGAAAAACCACGTGGAACTCCATGATGACTTGACCGCGCGTGAACGAGATATCTTGGCTTTGCTAACCAAGGGATATGAAAATCAACGGATTGCCGATGAGTTATTCATTTCATTAAAAACGGTCAAGACCCATGTGTCGAATATTTTGTCAAAATTAGAAGTGAGCGACCGTACTCAGGCAGTGGTCTATGCCTTCCAGCATCACTTGGTTTCTCAGGAAGATTTTTAGTCAAAAACATGCTATAATAGACAGCATACTGAATGGAGACCCACATGGATGCAAAAACACGCTACAAAGCAAAAAAGATTAAAATAGTATTTTTTGATATTGACGATACCTTACGAAATGTTGAGACCGGCTATGTTCCGGCTTCGGTCACCAGAGTATTCTCTCAATTACGAGAAAAAGGAATTTACACAGCCATTGCTAGTGGAAGAGGGATTTTTGGAGTTCCAGAAGAAATCAAGGCTCTCCAACCCGATTTCTATGTCACTCTGAATGGTTCCTACGTGATTGATCGTAAGGAGCATGTCATTTATGAAGAAAGGGTACCAAATCCACTTGTTCAGGACTTTATTGCGTGGGCTAAGCAGGTAGGGATTCATTATGGTTTGGTTGGGAGTCATCAAGCAGCTCTTTCGACTCGGACAGAAGAGATAAGTCGGGCTATTGACCCCATTTATCCAAAGCTACCAGTAGATCTTGATTTTGCTGCCAAACATCCCATCTATCAGATGTGGACTTTCGAGACTGGTAAAACAGTTGATGCCCTACCTGAGAATTTGGAGCAAAAATTGCGTTTGGTTCGCTGGCACCCAATCTCATCAGATGTTGTCTTGGATCAGCAATCAAAAGCTCATGGTGTCTCAAAAGTAGTCGAAAAATTGGGATTCAAACCAGAAAATGTCTTAACATTTGGGGATGGATTGAACGACTTAGAACTATTTGACTATGCTGGTTTAGCGATTGCCATGGGGAATGCCCAGGATGCATTAAAAGCTAAAGCAGATTATGTCACAAAAAATTTAGAAGAAGATGGCATCTTACATGCCTTAGAGGAGTTAAAAATGGTTGAAAAAGAATTGCATTTACCACAAACAAAAATGGATCAAGAAACAGGACCAATTGCGACGATTCATACCAACTATGGAGATCTGAAGATTCGTCTCTTCCCTGAACAAGCTCCGAAAACAGTGGCAAATTTTATTGCACTTGCAAAAGATGGCTACTACAATGGAGTGATTTTCCACCGCATCATTAAAGATTTCATGATCCAAGGTGGGGACCCAACTGGAACAGGTATGGGTGGAGAATCCATCTATGGAGAGTCTTTTGAAGATGAATTCTCAGAAGAGTTGTACAATATCCGTGGTGCGTTATCCATGGCCAATGCCGGTCCAAATACCAACGGTAGTCAATTCTTCATCGTTCAAAACCAACACCTTCCTTATTCTAAAAAGGAAATTGCCCGTGGTGGTTGGCCTGAAGCTATTGCAGAAATTTACGCAGAAGAAGGAGGGACTCCTCATTTGGACCGTCGTCACACAGTTTTCGGTCAGTTGATGGATGAAGCTTCTTATCAAGTATTGGATACAATTGCGGCAGTTGAGACAGGTGCCATGGACAAACCTAAAGAAGACGTGGTCATGGAATCGATTGACATTGAGGGAGAGGCATGAGAATCGGGGATAAACTCAAGGGTGTTGTGACAGGCTTGCAACCTTATGGAGCCTTTGTTGAATTAGAGACAGGGGTAACCGGTTTGATCCATATTTCTGAAATCCGCAGTGGATATATCGACAACATTCATGATATCTTAAAAATTGGGGATCAAGTTTGTACTCAGGTTATTGATATAGATGAATACTCTGGGAAGGCTAGCTTGTCCCTTCGAGCCTTAGAAGCTGGGAACAGAAAGCATTTTCGCCATCATCGTTTTTCAAATGATCGCCATAAGATTGGTTTTACTCCTTTAGCCAAACAATTACCGATTTGGATTAAAGAAAGTAAAGAATTTTTGAGTGACACTAGTCAAGGAAAATAAAAATTTATTTCTGCAGATAGAAAGAAAAGAGGCTACATCGTAGCCTCTTTCTTATTCTTGATCAAAATCGTAAAGGGTAGTTGAAAGGTAACGTTCCCCATTATCCGGTGCCAAAGCCAAGACTTTTTTACCAGCTCCAAGCTCTTTAGCGACTTCAATTGCTGCATAGATAGCGGCGGCAGATGAAATTCCAACTAAGAATCCTTCTTTTCCACCAATGTAGCGACCTAATTCTAAAGCTTGTTCAGAAGTGACGCGGATTACGCCATCATAAGAATTGGTATCCAACGTTTCTGGAATGAAACCTGCTGACAATCCTTGGATTTTATGTGGTCCAGGTTTTTCACCAGAAAGAATCGCTGATTCATCTGCTTCGACTGCATAGACTTGGACAGCTGGGTTAACTTTTTTCAAGGCATGAGAAACACCTGAAATAGTTCCACCAGTTCCAACACCACTGACGTAAGCATCCAATCCATTTGGTCCGAAAGCTTCTAAAATTTCTTGTCCTGTTGTTGCTTCATGGACTTCTGGGTTGGCGCTATTGTTAAATTGGAGGGGAAGGAAACCGTTTCGTTCTGCAGCGATTTCTTCTGCTTTAGCAATAGCTCCTTTCATTCCTTCACTACCTGGAGTTAAGACAAGTTCTGCTCCATAAGCTTGAATGATTTTTCGACGTTCAACACTCATGGTTTCAGGCATGACGATAACGACTTTATACCCTTTGGCAGCCCCGACCCATGACAAACCAATTCCTGTATTTCCGCTGGTTGCTTCAACGATAGTAGAACCAGGCTGAAGAAGTCCATCTCGTTCTGCTTTTTCAATCATGCTAAGAGCAATCCGGTCTTTAACAGATGACCCAGGGTTGAAGGCTTCTAATTTAACATAGACATCAGCAACCCCTTCAGGTACTAGGTGATTCAATTTTACAATAGGTGTTTTTCCGATTAATTCTGTAATATTTTGATAGATTGGCATACGATATACACTCCTTTGTTAGTGTATCTAGTATACCGCCAGTAAGAAGGTTTGTAAAATATAAAAAAGCTATCGATGCGATAGCCTTTTTTTATAACGGGATAGGAACTTCCACTTCCTTTAATCCCTGATCACTAATCTCAACTTTTCCATGGTAAAAATCAATCAGGTCCGCAATCACATCCTCTTTTTGCTCTTTATCTACATAGATCAGACTAAAGACAGCATCGGTGAAGTCTGTCTGGTATTCTGTTAATTGGTGAGCGGATAAAAAGTTCGCAAACTCTTGGTATTGGGGATAAGTCAAGCTAATCCCTAGACCAACCTGCTCTTTGATCTCAACGAGACCGATTTCTTTCACCGCTTGTGCGACACTGCCAGCATAAGCGCGAATGAGTCCACCGGCTCCAAGCTTGATGCCTCCAAAATAACGAGTGACAACGCAACAGACATTGGTCAGTTCGTGGTTCTCTAAAACACCAAGCATGGGCACGCCAGCAGTCCCACTAGGTTCGCCATCGTCACTAGTCCGTTTAATTTCAAATTGCTCTCCAATGACAAAAGCAGAACAATTGTGAGTTGCCTTATAATGTTCCTTCTTGATAGCGGCTATAAAGTCGCGAGCTTCCTCTTCAGTATAAACTCGTTTAACATGGCAAAGAAAGCGGGATTTTTTAATTTCTTCTTGGACGAGACCGTCCTCTTTAAAAGTCTTGTATTCCATACATTTATTTTACAAAAAAACTCTTAAAACTGCGAGCTTTTACGAATATATAAGTATGAAACTTGAAGATTGTTATGGACGTTTGTTCACCCAAGACCAACTGGAGGATGACCTGCTTGAGCAGGCTCAGCAACTACCAGCTATAGTGCAGGAAAAGACGGCGTTGATTTGTAATCGGTGCGGAACCCAGATTGATAAGGCTAGATGGAAACTACAGATAGGAAGCTACTATTGTAGAACCTGTATTCAATTAGGAAGAGTTAGGAGTGACCAAGCACTCTACTACTTTCCCCAACAAGCCTTTCCGCAAGAAGAAGTCTTAAGATGGCAGGGCACCTTAACTCCCTTTCAAAGTCGGGTTTCCCAGGAGTTGGTTCAATCCTTGACAGAAAGCAAGCCAATGATGGTACACGCGGTAACAGGAGCAGGTAAAACGGAAATGATGTACCAAGTGGTGGCGGAAATGATTAAAAAAGGGACATGTGTATGCATTGCTACACCAAGGATTGACGTGTGTATTGAATTGTATAAACGGATGACGCTGGACTTTTCCTGTCCCATCTCCTTGTTGCACGGTGATTCAGATCCTTATTTTCGAACGCCTCTTGTCATATCCACTACTCATCAACTACTAAAATTTTATCAAGCTTTCGATCTCCTCATAATCGATGAAGTCGATGCCTTTCCTTTTGTTGACAACCCCGTTCTCTATCATGCAGTTTCAAATGCCGTAACCAAGAATGGGAAGCTCATTTATTTGACGGCTACCTCCACAGAAGAATTGGATAAAAAGGTCAAAAAACAGGAGATAAAACGCGTTAGTCTACCTAGACGCTTTCATGGTAATCCCCTTGTGGTCCCTAAAAAAGTATGGTTAAAAGATCTACGTAAAAAAATAGAAAAGAAACAAGTGCCAACGAAGTTGCTCAAGCTAATAAAAGAACAACGGAAAACCTCCTTTCCCCTGATCCTATTTGTATCAGAAATCGAATTAGGAGAAAAAATCCTCAGTCTATTAAGAAGGGCCTTCAAGAATGAGATCATCGAACTGGTAACCTCAAAAACGGATAATAGGTTGGAACTGGTAGAAAAATTTCGCAATCAAGAAATCACTATACTTGTGTCAACGACCATTCTCGAACGGGGGGTCACCTTCCCTAAAGTAGACGTGTTTGTGATTGAGGCCAACCATCGATTGTTTACCAAGAGCGCTCTGGTTCAAATCGCAGGTCGTGTGGGAAGAAGTATGGAAAGACCCACAGGGGAATTACTATACTTGGCAGAAGGTAGTAGCAAAGAGATGACGCAAGCTATTAAAGAAATAAAAGAAATGAATCGGGAGGCAGGTTTTTGAGTAATTGTTTGCTATGTGATGAAGAGATTTCCAATCAAGAATCCTTAAAGAGCCTGATCCTAATGAAAAAGGATAATCCAACAATGTGTGACAACTGTAAAAACAAGTTTGACCCAATTAGTGAAGCTAGTTGCAAGACTTGTTGTAAAAAAAGCACAGAGACTTTTTGTGAAGATTGCCAAGAGTGGAAACGAAAAGGAAAGAAGGTAAACCATAGAGCGCTTTACTATTATAATGAAGAAATGAAGGAATATTTTCAAAGGTACAAATTTCAAGGTGACCAATTGTTAGCTTGTCTCTTTGCTGAAGAAATGAAGGCAGAGCTAAAAAAATATAAAGGCTATACCATAGTTCCCATACCTTTGAGCGATGAGAGAAAAGAGAAGAGAGGCTTTAATCAAGTAACAGCCATATTAGAATATGCAGGGATTCACTATCAAGACCTATTGAGAAAAAAGGATACAAAGGCCCAATCACAAAAAAATAAAAAGGAAAGATTGAAAGCAGAACAAGCCTTTGAACGAATAGAGCCAGAAAATCAAAGCTGGCCTGAGAATATAGTGATAGTGGATGATATCTATACAACAGGAGCAACCATCGAAAGAGCCAAAGAAATGTTAATTGTAAATGGGGTGAAAGAAATAAGATCTTTTTCATTAGCAAGATAGAATAATCAAAAATATATTTGCAAAAACAAAATGAAAGCGTTATAATATAGATATAAAAAGAAAAACGTTTAGAAAGAAGGTACTTATATGATTAAATATAGTATCCGTGGTGAAAACCTAGAAGTAACAGAAGCCATTCACGACTACGTCGTTTCTAAACTCGAAAAAATTGAAAAATATTTTCAAGCAGAGCAAGAATTGGATGCCCGCGTAAACCTAAAAGTTTATCGTGAAAAAACTGCAAAAGTTGAGGTCACGATTCCACTTGGTTCCATTACACTTCGTGCAGAAGATGTTTCTCAAGATATGTATGGATCAATCGACTTGGTAGTTGATAAGATTGAACGTCAAATTCGAAAGAATAAAACAAAAATTGAAAAGAAAAATCGTAGCAAATCTGCAACCAGCAAAATCTTTACAGACGCTCTGGTTGAGGAAAGCGTTGCTCTTGAAAAAGTTGTCCGCACAAAAACGATTGACATTGAACCAATGGAACTAGATGAAGCCATTCTACAAATGGAACTATTGGGACATGATTTCTTCATCTACAAAGATGTGGAAGATAATACAACAAATGTTATTTATCGTCGCGAAGATGGAGATGTAGGACTTCTTGAAGTCAAAGAAAAATAAGCTAATACACTAAGAAAGCTCCTGTAGAACATACAGGAGCTTTCCTATGTTAAAGGAAGATAAAGTTTCTAAATAAAAAAACAACAAAAAATTTAAAAAAATAGAAAAAAGATATTGACAAGTTTTCATGGTCGTGATATACTAATATAGTTGTCGCGCGAGAGCGACAAAGACCTTTGAAAACTGAACAAGACGAACCAATGTGCAGGGCGCTACAACTAAGGTTGTAGTACTGAACAATGAAAAAAACAATAAATCTGTCAGTGACAGAATGAGTTTAAGACAAACAATTATTTTAATGAGAGTTTGATCCTGGCTCAGGATGAACGCTGGCGGCGTGCCTAATACATGCAAGTAGAACGCTGAAGGAAGGAGCTTGCTCTTTCCGGATGAGTTGCGAACGGGTGAGTAACGCGTAGGTAACCTGCCTGGTAGCGGGGGATAACTATTGGAAACGATAGCTAATACCGCATAACAGTAGATGTTGCATGATATCTGCTTGAAAGGTGCAATTGCATCACTACCAGATGGACCTGCGTTGTATTAGCTAGTTGGTGAGGTAACGGCTCACCAAGGCGACGATACATAGCCGACCTGAGAGGGTGATCGGCCACACTGGGACTGAGACACGGCCCAGACTCCTACGGGAGGCAGCAGTAGGGAATCTTCGGCAATGGACGGAAGTCTGACCGAGCAACGCCGCGTGAGTGAAGAAGGTTTTCGGATCGTAAAGCTCTGTTGTAAGAGAAGAACGAGTGTGAGAGTGGAAAGTTCACACTGTGACGGTATCTTACCAGAAAGGGACGGCTAACTACGTGCCAGCAGCCGCGGTAATACGTAGGTCCCGAGCGTTATCCGGATTTATTGGGCGTAAAGCGAGCGCAGGCGGTTAGATAAGTCTGAAGTTAAAGGCTGTGGCTTAACCATAGTACGCTTTGGAAACTGTTTAACTTGAGTGCAAGAGGGGAGAGTGGAATTCCATGTGTAGCGGTGAAATGCGTAGATATATGGAGGAACACCGGTGGCGAAAGCGGCTCTCTGGCTTGTAACTGACGCTGAGGCTCGAAAGCGTGGGGAGCAAACAGGATTAGATACCCTGGTAGTCCACGCCGTAAACGATGAGTGCTAGGTGTTGGGTCCTTTCCGGGACTCAGTGCCGCAGCTAACGCATTAAGCACTCCGCCTGGGGAGTACGACCGCAAGGTTGAAACTCAAAGGAATTGACGGGGGCCCGCACAAGCGGTGGAGCATGTGGTTTAATTCGAAGCAACGCGAAGAACCTTACCAGGTCTTGACATCCCTCTGACCGCTCTAGAGATAGAGCTTTCCTTCGGGACAGAGGTGACAGGTGGTGCATGGTTGTCGTCAGCTCGTGTCGTGAGATGTTGGGTTAAGTCCCGCAACGAGCGCAACCCCTATTGTTAGTTGCCATCATTCAGTTGGGCACTCTAGCGAGACTGCCGGTAATAAACCGGAGGAAGGTGGGGATGACGTCAAATCATCATGCCCCTTATGACCTGGGCTACACACGTGCTACAATGGCTGGTACAACGAGTCGCAAGTCGGTGACGGCAAGCTAATCTCTTAAAGCCAGTCTCAGTTCGGATTGTAGGCTGCAACTCGCCTACATGAAGTCGGAATCGCTAGTAATCGCGGATCAGCACGCCGCGGTGAATACGTTCCCGGGCCTTGTACACACCGCCCGTCACACCACGAGAGTTTGTAACACCCGAAGTCGGTGAGGTAACCTTTTAGGAGCCAGCCGCCTAAGGTGGGATAGATGATTGGGGTGAAGTCGTAACAAGGTAGCCGTATCGGAAGGTGCGGCTGGATCACCTCCTTTCTAAGGATAAGGAAACCTGCACGTTCGTCTTGTTTAGTTTTGAGAGGTCTTGTGGGGCCTTAGCTCAGCTGGGAGAGCGCCTGCTTTGCACGCAGGAGGTCAGCGGTTCGATCCCGCTAGGCTCCATTGGTGAGAGATCACCAAGGATGAACATTGAAAATTGAATATCTATATCAAATAGTAACAAGAAAATAAACCGAAAACGCTGTGAATATTTAATGAGTTTTCTAATTTTTTAAGAAATTAGGTTAATAAGGTTAAGTTAATAAGGGCGCACGGTGGATGCCTTGGCACTAGGAGCCGAAGAAGGACGTGACAAACGACGAAATGCCTCGGGGAGCTGTAAGTAAGCTTAGATCCGGGGATGTCCGAATGGGGGAACCCAGCAGGTGATACCTGTTACCCATATCTGTTAAGGATATGAGGAGGAAGACGCAGTGAACTGAAACATCTAAGTAGCTGCAGGAAGAGAAAGCAAAAGCGATTGCCTTAGTAGCGGCGAGCGAAACGGCAGGAGGGCAAACCGAAGAGTTTACTCTTCGGGGTTGTAGGACTGCAATGTGGACTTAAAGATTATAGAAGAACTACCTGGGAAGGTAGGCCAAAGAGAGTAATAGCCTCGTATTTAAAATAGTCTTTATACCTAGCAGTATCCTGAGTACGGCGAGACACGTGGAATCTCGTCGGAATCTGGGAGGACCATCTCCCAACCCTAAATACTCCCTAGTGACCGATAGTGAACCAGTACCGTGAGGGAAAGGTGAAAAGCACCCCGGGAGGGGAGTGAAATAGAACCTGAAACCGTGTGCCTACAACAAGTTCGAGCCCGTTAATGGGTGAGAGCGTGCCTTTTGTAGAATGAACCGGCGAGTTACGATATGATGCGAGGTTAAGTTGAAGAGACGGAGCCGTAGGGAAACCGAGTCTGAATAGGGCGTCTTAGTATTATGTCGTAGACCCGAAACCATGTGACCTACCCATGAGCAGGTTGAAGGTGCGGTAAAACGCACTGGAGGACCGAACCAGGGCACGTTGAAAAGTGCTTGGATGACTTGTGGGTAGCGGAGAAATTCCAAACGAACTTGGAGATAGCTGGTTCTCTCCGAAATAGCTTTAGGGCTAGCGTCGACATTAAGATTCTTGGAGGTAGAGCACTGTTTGGGTGAGGGGTCCATCCCGGATTACCAATCTCAGATAAACTCCGAATGCCAATGAATTATGGTCGGCAGTCAGACTGCGAGTGCTAAGATCCGTAGTCGAAAGGGAAACAGCCCAGACCACCAGCTAAGGTCCCAAAATAATTGTTAAGTGGAAAAGGATGTGGGGTTGCACAGACAACTAGGATGTTAGCTTAGAAGCAGCTATTCATTCAAAGAGTGCGTAATAGCTCACTAGTCGAGTGACCCTGCGCCGAAAATGTACCGGGGCTAAAACAATTTACCGAAGCTGTGGATACCTTTAATGGTATGGTAGGAGAGCGTTCTATGTGTGAAGAAGGTATACCGTGAGGAGTGCTGGAACGCATAGAAGTGAGAATGCCGGTATGAGTAGCGAAAGACAGGTGAGAATCCTGTCCACCGTAAGACTAAGGTTTCCAGGGGAAGGCTCGTCCGCCCTGGGTTAGTCGGGACCTAAGGAGAGACCGAAAGGTGTATCCGATGGACAACAGGTTGATATTCCTGTACTAGAGTATGTAGTGATGGAGGGACGCAGTAGGCTAACTAAAGCGTGCGATTGGAAGTGCACGTCTAAGCAGTGAGGTGTGAATTGAGTTAAATGCTTAGTTCTATAACATTGAGCTGTGATGGGGAGCGAAGTTTAGTAGCGAAGTTAGTGATGTCACACTGCCAAGAAAAGCTTCTAGCGTTAAACATACTCTACCCGTACCGCAAACCGACACAGGTAGTCGAGGCGAGTAGCCTCAGGTGAGCGAGAGAACTCTCGTTAAGGAACTCGGCAAAATGACCCCGTAACTTCGGGAGAAGGGGTGCTGACTTCGGTCAGCCGCAGTGAATAGGCCCAAGCAACTGTTTATCAAAAACACAGCTCTCTGCTAAATCGTAAGATGATGTATAGGGGGTGACGCCTGCCCGGTGCTGGAAGGTTAAGAGGAGTGCTTAGCGTAAGCGAAGGTATGAATTGAAGCCCCAGTAAACGGCGGCCGTAACTATAACGGTCCTAAGGTAGCGAAATTCCTTGTCGGGTAAGTTCCGACCCGCACGAAAGGCGTAATGATTTGGGCACTGTCTCAACGAGAGACTCGGTGAAATTTTAGTACCTGTGAAGATGCAGGTTACCCGCGACAGGACGGAAAGACCCCATGGAGCTTTACTGCAGTTTGATATTGAGTGTCTGTGCCACATGTACAGGATAGGTAGGAGCCATAGAGATCGGGACGCCAGTTTCGATGGAGGCGATGTTGGGATACTACCCTTGTGTTATGGCCACTCTAACCCGGATAGGTGATCCCTATCGGAGACAGTGTCTGACGGGCAGTTTGACTGGGGCGGTCGCCTCCTAAAAGGTAACGGAGGCGCCCAAAGGTTCCCTCAGAATGGTTGGAAATCATTCGCAGAGTGTAAAGGTATAAGGGAGCTTGACTGCGAGAGCTACAACTCGAGCAGGGACGAAAGTCGGGCTTAGTGATCCGGTGGTTCCGTATGGAAGGGCCATCGCTCAACGGATAAAAGCTACCCTGGGGATAACAGGCTTATCTCCCCCAAGAGTTCACATCGACGGGGAGGTTTGGCACCTCGATGTCGGCTCGTCGCATCCTGGGGCTGTAGTCGGTCCCAAGGGTTGGGCTGTTCGCCCATTAAAGCGGCACGCGAGCTGGGTTCAGAACGTCGTGAGACAGTTCGGTCCCTATCCGTCGCGGGCGTAGGAAATTTGAGAGGATCTGCTCCTAGTACGAGAGGACCAGAGTGGACTTACCGCTGGTGTACCAGTTGTCTCGCCAGAGGCATCGCTGGGTAGCTATGTAGGGAAGGGATAAACGCTGAAAGCATCTAAGTGTGAAACCCACCTCAAGATGAGATTTCCCATAACTATATGTTAGTAAGAGCCCTGAGAGAAGATCAGGTAGATAGGTTAGGAGTGGAAGTTGTGTGAGCAATGGAGCGGACTAATACTAATAGCTCGAGGACTTATCCAAAAAGTAACTGAGGATATTTACAGCTGGTTAGATTTTTGTTAGAATATAGGTATTCAATTTTGAATGTTCATCATTCAGAGTTAAGTGACGATAGCCTAGGAGATACACCTGTACCCATGCCGAACACAGAAGTTAAGCCCTAGAACGCCGGAAGTAGTTGGGGGTTGCCCCCTGTGAGATATGGTAGTCGCTTAGC
>NZ_JWAK01000028.1:42800-42894 GCF_001069335.1 Streptococcus sp. 1171_SSPC | reverse complement strand
TTGTGGTTGTAGGTTCCTCTGTGGTTGTTGTAGTCGTTGTGGTTGTAGGTTCCTCTGTGGTTGTTGTAGTCGTTGTAGTTGTAGGTTCCTCTGT
>NZ_JWAK01000028.1:0-42700 GCF_001069335.1 Streptococcus sp. 1171_SSPC | reverse complement strand
TGTAGTCGTTGTAGTTGTAGGTTCCTCTGTGGTTGTTGTAGTTGTTGTGGTAGTTGGTTCCGGAGTTGTAGTGGTTGTAGTTTTATCACCATCAACACCACCATCTGCTCGAATATTTGATACAGAAGAATTCTTTTCTATGGCCACAACAGCTGCTTCGCCTTTTATACGATACCAGGCTTGGCTATGGTTTTCAAATTTAGCTTGATCAGGATTTGTTACTTTTGTTTTATATATAACTGTGAAACCTGTTAGTACGGCGTCTTCTTGAGGAATTTTAATTGAAATTTTTCCAGTTTGCGCATCTGCAGTAAATTGAGCATTAGGGAAATCCTTTAAGAAGTTTGTAATCGCATCAGATCCACTATAGTAACCCGACTTTTTACCTGTTACGATAATCATCCAACTATCTGTTTTTAAAGTGTGGCCTGGCTGAATTTGATCTTCAACGCGTACTTCATCATCAACATCCACCTTCATATTATTGATATTTAAGCTCCATAGAATATGATCGGGATCGTTAGCTTTCATGTCCCCGGCCTTTAAGTAAAATGGTGCAGAGGACTTTCCAGTAGCTACTTTCTTGACGGAAATCTCTACAGTTTTTGTCCCACTCGTGATACGAAAACTACCAGTGTGTTCTTTCTCAGTATTTGTTTCGTTGTGGGCTTCGATTTCAAACTCCCCCCAACCACGAATGTTTTCAAGATTTGTGATTCCGTCATTAAAGGTCACTTTGGCTTCTCCATCAGTGATTACCATATCTCCTACATACGTACCTTCAATCGTTAATTTAATGGTTTTCTTAAATCCAGCTCCATGAATTGTTCCTGAATCTGGCCAAGTTACTTGGAGGGTATCTCCTGACTTAATTTTTTGAGCATGCTCGTCAAAAGTGAATTTAACAGTTGTTTGGCCTCCGTTATACAATTCGTTTGATGAAACAGTTAATGAGCTGACATTATTGCTAACATCAGCTGCTTGCACCACTTTTTTTGGAGTGATGAGAATTAGTAGTAACGGTAAAAACGCAATAAATAGAAGCTTAGGCAGTTGTCCCTTAAAAATTCTTTTCATTTTTTCCAATATATCTCCTAAATTTTTAAAATCATTGTTTGTGTCAAGTACACGTTATAGGACTTTTTGAAAATTATTTAAAGATTCTCCTTCCTAAAGTTTTTAGTTATAAAACAATCCTATGTAGTGAATTATATCACAAGGCATACCAGATTTCAATACTATAACTTTGATTATTTAAATTAAATAGTAGAAATATCTTAATGTGTTGTGCATCAAATATCAGATAATTGGAATTGACTCTTAAATAAATTGTCGAAAACGGTAAGTATTGCTTTTTCTCTAAAAAAGCGTATAATCAAAATCATACTATTTAAAGGGAGTCTCTATGAAGAAGAGTTTTATTCACCAACAAGAAGAAATTTCATTTGTAAAAACAACGTTTACTCAATATTTGAAAGACAAACTAGAAGTCGTTGAGGTTCAAGGTCCAATCTTAAGCAAGGTAGGAGATGGGATGCAGGACAACCTATCCGGAGTGGAAAACCCTGTCTCTGTAAAGGTCTTACAAATTCCTAATGAAACTTATGAAGTGGTTCATTCCCTTGCAAAATGGAAGCGTCATACCTTGGCGCGGTTTGGCTTTGGGGAAGGGGAAGGTCTCTTCGTCCATATGAAGGCTCTTCGTCCAGATGAAGATTCTTTGGATGCAACCCACTCAGTTTATGTCGACCAATGGGACTGGGAAAAGGTCATTCCAAATGGGAGCCGTAACCTAGCTTACTTGAAGGAAACAGTTGAAAAAATCTACAAGGCCATTCGTTTGACGGAGTTAGCAGTTGAAGCTCGCTATGATATTGAATCGATCCTGCCGAAGCAAATCACCTTTATCCACACAGAAGAGTTGGTAGAGCGTTATCCTGACTTGACACCGAAAGAACGGGAAAATGCCATCACCAAAGAATATGGAGCTGTCTTTTTGATTGGGATTGGTGGCGTCTTATCAGATGGCAAACCACACGATGGACGGGCACCAGACTATGACGACTGGACAACAGAAACCGAAAATGGCTACAAGGGCTTAAACGGGGATATCCTTGTTTGGAATGATAACCTAGGGGCGGCATTCGAATTATCTTCTATGGGGATTCGGGTTGATGAAGACACCCTCAAGCGCCAGGTTGCTATTACAGGAGATCAAGATCGTTTAGAATTGGAATGGCACCGCGCGCTCTTGAATGGCCTCTTTCCACTAACTATAGGAGGTGGGATCGGTCAATCGCGGATGGCTATGTTCTTGCTTCGTAAGAAACATATCGGAGAAGTCCAAACCAGCGTCTGGCCGCAGGAAGTTCGCGAACAATATGAAAATATCTTATAAAATAGTTGAAAGTAAAGAAACGAAAGAAATCGAGCCTTGCATGTGATGCGGGCTCTATTTTTAAGGGTTGGAGAAGTTACCTTTTTCTATTCCTGATAGGCTTGTAGACTGATTTTATCGCTTGAGCACTGTCACGGACTATAAATTATGATAGAATAAATAGTACAAAGCAAGCAAAGGAGTGGTGTCTATGAAATTACAAAAACCAAAAGGAACCCAAGATATCCTGCCACAGGAATCCGCTAAGTGGCAATATGTAGAAGGATTTGCTCGCGAAACCTTTAAAAAATACAATTACGCAGAAATCCGAACACCTATTTTTGAACATTACGAGGTCATTAGTCGTTCGGTAGGGGATACAACGGATATCGTGACCAAGGAGATGTACGACTTCTATGACAAGGGTGATCGTCATATTACTTTGCGTCCGGAAGGGACAGCACCAGTGGTCCGCTCCTATGTTGAAAATAAACTCTTTGCACCAGAGGTTCAAAAACCAAGCAAGGTCTATTATATCGGCCCTATGTTCCGTTATGAGCGTCCTCAGGCTGGCCGTTTGCGTCAGTTCCACCAGATTGGCGTAGAATGCTTTGGATCTAGCAATCCTGCAACAGACGTTGAGACGATTGCCATGGCTGACCAATTCTTCAAAGAGATTGGCATTGAAAATGTCGTCCTCCACTTGAATACCCTTGGTAGCACCGCTAGTCGGGCAGCTTATCGTCAAGCTTTGATCGACTACCTCCTTCCAATGAAGGACCAACTTTCAAAAGATAGCCAACGTCGTCTAGAGGAAAATCCGCTCCGCGTCTTGGACTCAAAAGAAAAAGAAGACAAGCAAGCGGTTGAGAATGCTCCATCTATCCTGGACTATTTAGACGAAGAAAGCCAGGCACACTTTGATGCCGTACGGGCTATGCTAGACGGTCTCGGAATTGACTATGTCATCGATACCAATATGGTACGTGGCCTAGACTACTATAACCACACTATTTTTGAGTTCGTGACAGAAGTAGATGGGAATGAGTTGACCGTTTGTGCGGGTGGTCGTTACGATGGCTTGGTAGAATATTTTGGTGGACCAGAAACGCCAGGTTTCGGTTTTGGGATGGGACTTGAGCGTCTCTTGTTGATCCTCGATAAACAAGGAGTTGAGCTTCCTGTTGAGACATCGTTGGATGTCTACATTGCTGTGTTAGGTTTAGAAGCAGAAGTAGCCGCTTTGGAATTGGTTCAGGCCCTTCGTCGTCAAGGCTTCATCGCAGAACGTGATTACCTAGGCCGTAAGTTGAAGGCTCAGTTCAAGTCAGCTGACGTCTTTGGGGCCAAAACCATCATTGCTCTTGGTGGTAGCGAGGTTGAAAGTGGGCAAATCACCGTCAAAAACAACCAGACTCGCCAGGAAGTGACCACGTCCATCGAAGAAGTAAAAAATGATTTTCAGACTATTTTGAATCAACTATAAAAAGAAAAGACGGATGCCGAGAAGGTATCGGTCTCAGATTGAAGGAAAAATTCTTAGAAACTTTCCTTAGGTGAGTACGGACGTCAGCGAACTTCGTAGAAGTTCGCTGACTTATTAAGATACAAAGGGCGTCTGCGGATAAAGTCAAAATAGGAAGTTTGACGCAGAATCTWTVGATTCTAGGAGAACTTATCTTTTTGACACAATCCGCAGCCTGTGTTCAATTCGTTTTGAACCCCCTCGCTCTTTAATTTCCGGGCTCAGGCTAAAACAGTTTCCCAAACTGTTTTACTCCCAAAACTCCCGAGTACTTGAAAAAATGGTGTTTCAAGCATTTTTCTCACAGCGGAAAGTTTCAGAGATTCTTAAATGACTCAAAGTAATAGAAGTCAATTTTTTGAAAAATTATCTAGCTATTTTAAGTAAAAAATAGTCTGTCTTTTTTGTCTGTCCTCTATTTTCTCCTTGTGGAGAAAGCTGACAGTTGGGTCCATTTTTGATATACTAGTAGGGTATGCATGTGCTCTCAAGCACTTGCAAGTCTAGTAAAGGAAAAACAAAGTATGAGTGAGAAAGAAAAAGAATCGCATAAACTTGGCTTAAGTGTCGGGTCCAGTTTTCAAAATACTCAAGAGCTACGAAAGGTATTGGAACAATCGATTAGTCGGGAAGAAGAAGTTTTGACAGCTAGTCAACCGGTGGAATCAGAGCAGAACCAGGAAGAGAGCCAGGTTGCTGGAGAAGCGATGGAAACAGAAGCTTCGGCCGGAACTCTAAGTCGCCTATCACGATCTGGTCATCGTCGCAAAGAGAAGGTTGAAGCGAGATCGAAAGACCAAGAGGATGTAGAAGAGTCGTTAGAAGACCAAGAAGATGAAAAGTCGTTGGGGCGCTACGCCACTAAGCGACCAGTTCCCTTGTCACTACCAATTGCTTTTAGTGTCCTACTTGGGCTGGTTCATGTAGCCCTTCCTTTTATCAACTTACTGGCGACCAATCAACAAACCCAGGACTTATATGCCGGTTGGGCAATGTCTCAAGGTCAAGTTCCCTATGGTCATTTCTTTGGGGTCAATGGTTTGCTCTACTACGGAATCAGCGCTTTAGGAAGTTTGGTAGGAGGTCAAGTTCTCCTGGTGGTCTTCCAGATTTTAGCCTACTTTTTTGCTGGGACGAGCCTGTATCGGATGGTCAGAAGCTTAGTTGCAAGTGAAAAAATTGCAGGACAAGTTCAGCTACTCTTCTACCTTCTTGCTGGAGTGCTTGGATTTGGCGGCAATTACGCTGTCTTTTACGCCCTGCCCTTCCTATTTGGCTCTATGAATTTCATTCTCGCTTATCTAGAGGGTGAGAAAACAGATGAATCCTTTGTCGCTTATGGCGCAGGAGCCTGTTTGGCCTTTATGATGGTGCCATGGCTGAGTGTGATTTTTTATCTGCTTGCTTTTCTTGGATTGACAGCCTATCATGTGAAGCAAAAGAAATTTGCCCACGGCTTCTATCAATTCCTTGCTGCCCTCTTGGGTTTCTCTCTTGTCTTTTATCCCTTAGGCTACATCACCGTGTGGAACGGCTCTTTTGGATATGCGATTCATCAGACCTTGTATAGTCTTCGCTCCCTCCAGTTTGATGCGGGGCACCTATTTGCCAACTTAGTTTATTACTGTTTATTGCTGTTAACGCTTGGTTTTGCTTCAGCTTTCGTCATGTCCTTCCGAAAAGTATCGACAAGTGGTCAACGTTTGATCCGGTTTATGAGTTGGTTTGGTCTTCCGCTAGTTGTTGCAATTGTGGTTGGTACACCAGAGCAAGGGGTCTATCAGTTCCTTAGCTTGTTACCTTTTGGTCTTCCCTTATTCGCTCTTTGGTTTGCCGGGGATGAGTCCACTTATCAGCGCCGGAAGATGAAGAATAATTCTATCTGGGAGCTTTATTTCTCCAGTCAAGCCTTCCTACCGATCTTAGCAATAGGTTATTTAGTTGGGTATCCAGTTGTGAATCAATTGGTTCTCCAAAACAACCTAGCGAGTGAACGAAGTACGATTGCCCACTATATCAAGAGTCATAGTGATTCCAAGGATACCATATATGCTTGGGATCAGACGGCCCATCTCTATCAGGAAAGTGGTCGCTTGGCCGCTTCAGCCCTTCTAACTCCGACAGCCTATCTGGGGCCGAAGGAAAACCGAACTAATCTGACGAATCAGATTAAGCAAGACAAGCCGAAGTTTATTGTGGTCAATAAGGACCTAGATGTAACGTCTGCTATGCAAAAGGTTTTAACCCAAAGTTATGAAAAAGTGAACCAGCAGGGTTCGCATTACACCTTGTACCAATATAAATAGACTATCAATATCTTGTGGTTTGAAAATGAAATGACATTTTTTGACACAAGATATTGATTTTTTATTTTTGAGTGATATAATATGGAGTGAATTCTATTTGTATAAAAAAGAAAGTGGGCGAGCTTATGATAACGTTACGAGAAGAGCATATCCAAAGTCTCCCCCAACTCTTTGTAGAAAAGAGAGATGGGCGGAAGGTCAAGTTTGATGTCGATAAAATTTACCGTGCTTTGGTCAAAGCGACAGAAGAAGTGACCGGTCTCACTCCGGCCTTGGAAGCGAAATTAGAAACCGTAACAGACCGGATTGTGGCTGAAATTTTGGAACGCTTCCCTCGTGGCGTAAAAATTTACGAGATTCAAAATGTCGTTGAGCATGAGTTGTTGCAAGCCAATGAATATGCGATTGCCGAGAGCTATATTACCTATCGCACGCAGCGTGATTTTGAGCGCTCAAAGGCAACGGATATCAACTTTACCATCGGCAAGCTCCTCAACAAGGACCAAGCTGTCGTTAATGAAAATGCCAATAAGGACAGCGATGTTTTTAATACCCAGCGCGATTTGACAGCAGGAATTGTCGGCAAGTCTATTGGTCTTAAAATGTTGCCCAAACACGTAGCCAATGCCCACCAAAAAGGGGATATCCACTACCATGATTTGGACTATAGCCCTTACACTCCGATGACCAACTGTTGTTTGATCGATTTTGAAGGCATGCTGCGCAATGGTTTTAAGATTGGGAATGCAGAAGTAGAAAGTCCCAAGTCCATCCAAACTGCAACGGCACAGATCTCGCAAATCATTGCCAATGTAGCCTCTAGCCAGTATGGCGGTTGCTCAGCTGACCGGATCGACGAAGTCTTGGCTCCTTATGCAGAAAAGAATTATCAGAAGCACTTGAAAGATGCAGAGGAGTGGGTTCTCCCTGAAAAACGCGAGGACTATGCTTGGAGCAAGACTCAAAAAGATATCTATGATGCCATGCAATCCTTGGAGTACGAGATCAATACCCTCTTTACCTCAAATGGGCAAACGCCCTTTACTTCGCTGGGCTTTGGGCTTGGAACCAATCGCTTCGAACGGGAAATTCAAAAGGCCATTCTGGAAATTCGAATCAAAGGACTTGGTTCAGAACACCGGACCGCTATTTTCCCTAAGTTGATTTTTAGTTTAAAAAGAGGCCTCAACTTAGAACCAGGTAGTCCCAACTACGACATCAAGCAGTTGGCCTTGGAATGTGCGACCAAACGCATGTATCCAGACGTTTTGTCTTATGACAAAATTGTTGAGTTGACGGGCTCCTTCAAGGTGCCCATGGGATGTCGTTCTTTCCTTCAAGGTTGGAAGGATGAAAATGGTGTGGAAGTCAATTCTGGTCGGATGAACCTAGGGGTTGTGACAGTCAATCTCCCTCGGATTGCCTTGGAGTCAGAAGGGAATAAAGAAAAGTTCTGGGAAATTTTTAATGAGCGGATGAACATCGCGGAAGATGCTTTGATCTATCGGGTAGAGCGGACCAAGGAAGCGACTCCAGCCAATGCCCCAATTCTCTACCAATATGGCGCTTTTGGGAAGCGTTTGGGTAAATATGCCCAGGTAGACCAGCTCTTCCGTCATCGCAGAGCAACCATTTCACTCGGCTATATTGGATTGTATGAAGTAGCGACTGTCTTTTATGGTCCAAATTGGGAAGAAAATCCAGAAGCCAAACAATTTACAATCGAAATCATTAAGGATATGAAGAAACGGGTCGAAGAATGGTCCGACCAATATGACTACCACTTCTCAATCTATTCGACGCCATCAGAAAGTTTGACAGACCGCTTCTGTCGCCTGGATACGGAGAAATTTGGGAAGGTTCCGGATATCACAGACAAGGAATACTACACCAATAGTTTCCACTACGATGTCCGCAAGAACCCAACCCCATTTGAGAAGCTGGATTTTGAAAAAGTCTATCCAGAAGCTGGGGCGACTGGTGGTTTCATCCACTATTGTGAATACCCTGTGCTCCAACAAAATCCAAAAGCGCTTGAAGCAGTTTGGGATTATGCTTATGACAGGGTTGGTTATCTCGGAACCAATACCCCAATTGACCGTTGCTATAAGTGTGACTTTGAAGGAGACTTCACGCCAACCGAGCGGGGCTTCACCTGTCCTAATTGTGGCAATAGCGATCCGAAAACAGTTGATGTGGTTAAACGGACCTGTGGCTATCTTGGAAACCCACAAGCTCGCCCCATGGTCAATGGTCGTCATAAGGAAATCGCTGCGCGTGTTAAACACATGAATGGTTCTACTATCAAATCAGCTGGACACCAAGTGACAGATTAGAAAAGGAAGATTATGGGAAAATATCAATTAGACGATAAGGGCAAGGCTCAGGTACAACGATTCCACGAAAAGCACTCGACAGGCGGAATCAATAAAAAAGACCGAGTAGCCAGCCTAAGAGAGCAATTTTTAAAAAAGACTAAGAAAAAATAAAAGTGAGAGTTCGCTCTCGCTTTTCTCGTATGGGGAGGTAAAGATGGAATTACGCAGACCGACTCTAGCAGATAAAGAAACTGTATTAGACATGATGGCAGAGTTTGAAGCGAATCAATCAGCTCACGATGGCGGATTTTGGGATGCTGAGAACTTTGACTACGAAGAGTGGTTGGAGACAAATATGCAAAAAGAAATGGGAATAAATTTGCCTGAAAATCGTGTTCCATCAATTCAGTACGTATTGTTTGATAAATCAGGCCATGCTTTAGGTTTTTTGAATCTACGGCTGAGACTAAATGAGGGGTTGCTGAATTATGCTGGTCATATCGGCTATAGTATCCGTCCCTCTGCGCGTGGGCAAGGATTGGCAAAAGAGCAGCTGCGGCAAGGCTTGCAAGTAGCCAAAAGTAAAAATATCAAACGTGCTTTAGTGACTTGTGATAGTGACAATGCTGCCAGTCGAGCAGTGATTCTGACTAATGGCGGAGCTTTAGAGGATGTTCGAGGCGGGAAAGAGCGCTATTGGATTGATTTAGATTGAGGAAAGTTTATGAAGTTACAACGACCAACTTTAGAAGATAAAGACGCGATTTTAGAGATGATTACTGAGTTCGATGCTGCAAAATCCTATATGCACGGTGGCATGGGCTCCACTTGGAAGCGAGCAAAGGATTTTGCGGATTGGTTGCGAATTGTAGAGCAGCAGGAGGATACTGAGAATCTGCCAGAATGCTGGGTTCCTACCATTCAATTTTTATCCTTTGATGAGACTGGCTACCCTCTGGGCTTTTTAGCCCTGCGCTTGTCCTTGAATGACAAATTATTTGTAGAGGGTGGTCACATTGGCTATTCCATCCGGCCCAGTCAACGCAGAAAGGGCTTGGCTAAGTTGCAGCTAGAGCTAGGACTAGCAGAGGCTCGAAAACAAGGACTAGAACGAGTGCTGATTACCTGTGATGAAGACAACGAAGCTAGCCGTCGCACGATTCTATCTGCTGGCGGTGTTTACGAAAATACAATCGACAGAAGTCAGCGCTACTGGATAGAGTTAGATGGGGAGGTGTCATGAACAATCCCAAACCTCAAGAATGGAAAAGTGAAGAACTGAGTCAAGGGCGCATCATCGACTATAAGGCTTTTAACTTTGTGGATGGCGAAGGAGTACGCAACTCCCTCTATGTAGCAGGTTGCATGTTTCACTGTGAGGGCTGTTACAATGTAGCCACCTGGTCTTTCAACGCAGGCATTCCCTACACCAAAGAGTTGGAAGAGCAGATCATGGCCGATCTGGCCCAACCCTATGTTCAGGGCTTGACCTTGCTTGGGGGGGAACCCTTTCTCAACACTGGCATCCTGCTGCCCTTGGTCAAGCGGGTGAAAAGAGAATTGCCCGACAAAGATATCTGGTCTTGGACCGGCTACACCTGGGAAGAAATGATGCTGGAGACGCCGGACAAATTGGAGCTACTTTCGCTGATTGATATTCTGGTGGATGGTCGCTATGATAAGAGCAAGCGCAACCTGATGTTGCAGTTTCGTGGCTCTTCCAACCAGCGGATCATTGATGTTCAAAAATCCCTCAAAGAAGGAAAAGTCGTCATCTGGGACAAGCTCAATGATGGCAAGGACTCCTATGAACAAGTGAAAAGAGAGTAGCCAGAGTCGGAGGGCAGATAAATTGATGAAGAGAGGTTTTTCGTTGATTTTCAGTTTGCAAGCAGTGGGCTCTTTTTTCAGACAATTTCATTCTCACTGACAAAATTCACAAGAATTCATGGTATAATGGAATAGATTGTACGAAAGTTAGAGGAGTCTAATTCGTATCTTAAGGAACAGAATGAGGAAATGTACATGACATTAGTTTATCAATCAACGCGTGATGCGAAAAATACCGTAACAGCCAGCCAGGCGATTTTGCAAGGTTTAGCAACAGATGGAGGCTTATTTACTCCAGTGAGTTATCCAAAGGTGGACTTGGATTTTGACACATTAAAAGATGCTTCTTATCAAGAGGTAGCTAAACTTGTCTTGTCAGCCTTCTTGGATGACTTTACAGCTGAAGAGTTGGACTACTGTATCACCAATGCCTATGACAGCAAGTTTGATACACCAGCTATTGCCCCTCTTGTCAAACTTGATGGTCAATACAACTTGGAATTGTTCCACGGTTCAACCATCGCATTTAAAGACATGGCCTTGTCGATCTTGCCTTACTTCATGACGACAGCTGCTAAGAAACACGGCTTGGAAAACAAAATTGTTATCTTGACAGCGACATCTGGTGACACTGGGAAAGCTGCTATGGCAGGGTTCGCGGATGTTCCAGGTACTGAAATTATCGTCTTTTATCCAAAAGACGGTGTCAGCAAGGTGCAAGAGTTGCAAATGACCACTCAAACGGGCGAAAATACCCATGTCATCGCCATTGATGGAAACTTTGACGATGCTCAGACAAATGTGAAGCATATGTTCAATGATGTGGCCCTCCGTGAAAAATTGGCAGCCAACAAGCTCCAGTTCTCATCAGCTAACTCTATGAATATTGGTCGTTTGGTCCCACAGATTGTTTATTATGTTTATGCCTACGCTCAACTTATTAAAACTGGCGAGATTAATACTGGTGACAAGGTTAACTTCACTGTACCGACAGGAAACTTCGGAAATATCTTGGCGGCATTTTATGCTAAGCAAATCGGCCTACCAGTCGGTAAGTTGATTTGTGCTTCAAATGACAACAATGTCTTGACAGACTTCTTTAAGACTCGTGTCTATGACAAGAAGCGTGAGTTTAAGGTAACCACTAGCCCATCTATGGATATCTTAGTGTCTTCAAACTTGGAGCGTCTCATTTTCCATCTTTTGGGAAATGATGCGGTTAAGACAGCTGAACTCATGACTGCCTTGAATACGCAAGGTCAGTATGAATTGACAGATTTTGATGAAGAAATCCTTGACCTTTTTGCAGCCGAGTATGCGACAGAAGCAGAAACAGCAGCAGAAATCAAGCGTGTTTATGAGTCAGATGCTTATATTGAGGACCCTCATACAGCAGTTGCTTCAGCAGTTTATAAAAAATACCAAGCAGCGACAGGCGATGCGGCCAAGACCGTAATTGCATCAACAGCTAGTCCTTACAAATTCCCAGTGGTTGCGGTGGAAGCTGTAACAGGGAAATCAGGTTTGAGCGACTTTGAAGCCTTGGCTCAATTACATGAAATCTCAGGTGTAGCCTTGCCACCAGCAGTGGATGGTCTCGAAACTGCTCCAGTTCGTCACAAGACAACTGTTGCAGCAACAGATATGCAGGCTGCAGTTGAAGCCTATTTGGGATTGTAAGTGGGAGTCCCAAAATTAGAAAGCAGAAGTCTCTAGGACTTGACTGAATAAATCTCACAATAGTTCTACAAGCAGAACTCAGTTAGGCAACTAGCTGAGTTTCTTTTCATCAGGAGGAAAGTGTGTCACGTCAACAACAAGTAGATCGACAAATTTTAAGAATTGCCCTTCCAGCCATCGGAGAAAACTTTCTCCAAATGCTCATGGGGATGGTAGATAGCTACTTGGTTGCTCAGTTGGGTTTAGTAGCTGTATCGGGTGTATCCGTTGCAGGCAATATCATTACGATTTACCAAGCTATTTTTATCGCTCTTGGAGCAGCGGTCGTGAGTCTCTTGTCCAAAAGTATGGGACAAAAAGATCAGAAAGCCATAGCTCGTCAGGCGACTGAATCTATTAAAGTCACGGTTTTATTAAGTTGTATCTTGGGGGTCTTATCCCTCTGCTTTGGCAAGGAATTGATTGCCCTCTTGGGGGTTGAAGCAGCGGTTGCAGAAGCCGGAGGAATTTATTTATCCCTTGTCGGAGGAAGTATTTTGCTTTTAGGTCTGATGACTACCTTGGGAGCCCTAGTCCGTGTGGCCCATAACCCGCGACTACCCATGTATGTCAGTTTGTTGACCAATGTTTTGAATGCTCTATTATCGAGCATCTTGATCTTTGTTTTTGGGCTGGGCATCGCCGGGGCTGCCTTAGGAACGGTTCTCTCTCGCTTATTAGGGGCTTTCTTGCTCTGGCGTCAGGTTCAACTTCCCTTTGCTCCTTTTCGTTGGGGCTTGGATCGAGACTTGCTCTCCCTTGCTTTGCCTGCTGCTGGTGAGCGCCTCATGATGCGAGCAGGGGATATTGTCATCATTGCTATGGTGGCCGTTTTTGGTACTAGAGCGGTAGCTGGGAATGCTATTGGGGAAGTCTTGACCCAGTTCAACTATATGCCGGTCTTTGGGATTGCGACAGCGACGGTCATGTTGGTCGCCAAAAGTTTGGGGCAGAATGATTTACAAGGGATTAAGCAAATCACCAGTCGTAGTTTCTGGCTCTCTTTTCTCTCCATGCTTCCTCTCGCCCTTACCATCTTCTTGTTTGGAAGTCCTTTGACAGCCCTTTACACCAAGGATTCAGGAGCCCTTGCGGCCTCCTTATCCGTCATTTTGTTCTCCTTACTTGGAACGCCTCTGACAGCTGGAACCGTCATCTATACGGCTGTTTGGCAAGGTTTGGGCAATGCCCGCCTTCCCTTTTATGCGACTACTATTGGTATGTGGGTGATTCGGATTGGCTCTGGATATCTGATGGGAGTCATCTTTGGTTGGGGCTTTCCAGGTATTTGGGCAGGTACCCTCTTGGACAATGGTTTTCGCTGGTTTTTCTTAAAAACACTCTATCATCGGAAATGGAAGGAATAAAATGTATGACACGAGCTTTTATTTGGGATTTGGATGGAACTCTTTTGGATTCTTATGAAGCTATTTTAGATGGGATTGCTGAGACCTATGCCCATTACTCTTTGGACTTTGATCGAGAAGCGGTCCATGCCTTTATCCTTCAACAATCTGTCCAGATACTTCTTGAAGAAGTGGCTAGAGAACATGGTTTGGATGCGGAGGAGATGAATAGTTATCGTGCTTCTAGCTTGCGTGAGAAAAACGCCCAAGTGCATCTGATGCCAGGAGCTAGAGACATTCTAGCTTGGGCTAAAGAGGAAGGGATTGTCCAATTCGTCTATACCCACAAGGGGAAGAATGCTTATCCAATTCTGGAAGATCTAGGGATCTTATCCTATTTTCAAGAGATTGTCACAACGGACAATGGCTTTAGGAGAAAACCAGATCCAGAAGGAGTCGATTATCTAGTGGATAAGTATCAACTGGATCGGAGTGAGACCTATTATATTGGAGATCGAACTCTGGATGTTGATTTGGCAGACAATGCAGGAATCGGGAGTATTAATTTTTTGGATTACAAGCCGGATGTCAATCATGCGATTCGTCATTTGGATGACATTCGCCTCTATTTTGAAGAAGAAAAAAGTTAACTTATTTAACAAAGCTAGGCTTCTTTGTTGCTGGAATGGCGCTATGAAAAGAATCCGTAAACAATTTGTTTTGGAAATGAAATAATTCCTTAAGAAATCTTTAAGATAAATCCGATATAATAAAACCATAAACAAAGACCTCCTAACTTTGTTTATGAAATCCTAAAACTTTTCTTTTTCATAATAATCTCCCTAAAAGGCCACCAAATCCGGTGGTCTTTTACTTTGCTTTTCTTAGGAGGAAATTATTTCGTTTGAGGTAAGCAAATTTATTGCTTCGATTTTTTAAAATGATATACTTGATAAATCAATTATTGATAAGTCAATAAAAAAGATCGGAGAGAAGGAATGTCAGAAATGCATGACTTGCTTTATCAGTTGAAGCTAGCTGATCAGTCTTCAACCCAATTATTTGAAAAACAATTGGGCATTAGTCTGACTCGTTATCAGATGCTTCAGTTGTTAGTAGCAGAAGCGCCGTGTAGCCAAGCGGCCCTTCAGGAGAAACTAGCAATTGACCCTGCAGCCTTAACCCGCCACTTCAAAGTCTTAGAAGCTAGTGGCTATGTTACTCGTACTCGCAATCCAGAAAATCAACGGGAGATTGTGGTGGAACTTACGGAGTTTGCCAGAGATCGGTTGTTGGTCCACCCCCCAGCACATCATCTACAGGTAAAAGGCCAGATGGATCAGATTCTTTCTGAAAAAGAGCGGAATCAGTTGAGTCACTTACTCGAAAAGTTGGTGTCTGGCCTCGAGCAAATTACATTTTAAAAGGAGAATAATATGTCTATCTTAACCATTGTTTTAGCAAGTCTTGCTGCTTTTGAGCATTTCTATATTTTTTACCTTGAGAGTTTAGCAACCCACTCGGCATCGACTGGTCGTGTCTTTAATATGGATCAGGAAGAATTGCATCGTCCATCTGTGACGGCTCTCTTCAAAAACCAAGGCATTTATAATGCTCTGATTGGTGTCTTCCTCCTCTACGGCCTCTTTGTAGCTAGAAATAGTGAAATTGTCACGATCTTTCTGCTCTTTATTATTGGTGCAGCAGCTTATGGGGCTGTAACTTCTAATAAAAAAATCATCTTGACCCAAGGTGGTCCAGCAATAGTCGCTTTAGCCAGCCTTCTTCTGCTTGGATAAGGATCAACTCTTCCAGATTGGGAAGAGTTTTTCTTTCCTATTCTTAGGGCTGCGATGGCAAGGGCTCCGTCTTCAGTTACCAGCTTGCAGCAAAAACAACTGCATGCTTTGCGCCTCAGCTTTTAGTTTTCTTGAAGCTTTCTATAAGGAATGGTTTAGGTTTCTCTTGTATACTAAACTCATCCAATAAGAAATGAAGTACAGCAAATGAAAATCTCAGTTAATTATCCAAAACGCTTTAAGAAATTGCCACAACAAGGTTCTTGTTACGGCGAATAAACACTTCTCTTCATTTTTCATAAGAAACTCCTAAAGAAGGCTCTACCCGAAAGGGTAGAGTTTTTATGTACCAGAGACCTTGTGATTCGTGATATAATAGGCCTATGGAAAAAAAGAACAAATTACTACTCATCGACGGGTCTTCCGTCGCTTTTCGTGCCTTTTTCGCACTCTATAATCAAATCGATCGCTTCAAAAATGCCAATGGGTTGCATACCAATGCGGTCTATGGCTTTAACCTCATGTTGAGCCATCTCTTGGAGCGCATCCAACCGACTCATGTCCTCGTTGCTTTCGATGCAGGAAAGACGACCTTTCGGACGGAGATGTATGCCGACTACAAAGGAGGTCGGGCAAAAACACCAGATGAATTCCGTGAGCAGTTCCCTTTTATTCGCGAGCAACTAGATCATTTGGGGATCCGCCATTATGAGCTAGCCCAGTATGAAGCGGATGATATTATTGGAACGCTAGATAAGATGGCAGAAACTAGCTCGGTGCCATTTGAAGTCACCATTGTCTCTGGGGATAAGGATTTGATCCAGCTGACAGATGATAATACGGTGGTTGAGATTTCCAAAAAAGGGGTAGCAGAGTTTGAGGAATTCACTCCAGCCTATCTGAAAGAAAAAATGGGTCTGACGCCAGAGCAATTTATCGACCTCAAGGCCTTGATGGGAGATAAGTCGGATAATATCCCAGGTGTTACTAAGATCGGAGAAAAGACAGGGATCAAACTACTCCTAGAGTATGGCTCTCTCGATGGTATTTACGAGCATATCGATGAGATGAAGGCTTCTAAGATGAAGGAAAACCTCATCAACGACAAGGAGCAGGCCTATCTGTCCAAGACTCTCGCGACCATCGATACCAATGCGCCCATTGAGATTGGCCTGGATGATATCACCTATACGGGCCCCCATCTAGAAAATCTCGCCAAGTTTTTTGAGGAGATGGGCTTCAAGCAACTCCGTCAGGCCTTGGATCTCAGTGGAGAAGAGGCGGCTCCTGTAGCTATTGACTATACAGAAGTCGAGCAAGTCACTCCAGATATGCTTACGGAAGATAGTTTCTTCCATTTTGAGATTTTTGGGGACAACTACCATACGGAACCCATCATCGGTTTTGCATGGGGGACCAAAGGTCAGCTCTACGCAAGTACTGGTACTGATCTTTTACAAACACCGATTTTCAAAGAATTTCTCGAAAAAACGCCCCTCAAGGTCTATGACTTTAAGCGGGCCAAGGTCTTGCTCAGCCACTTGGGCATTACCTTGCAAAAGCCAGCTTTTGACAGTCGATTAGCCAAGTATCTCTTGTCGACCGTAGAGGACAATGAAATTTCAACCATTGCGAGCCTCTATAGTCAGATTGCGCTGCCACTGGACGAAGTTGTTTATGGCAAGGGAGCCAAAAAAGCGATCCCAGAAAAGACCGCCCTATTAGAGCATTTGGCACGAAAAGTCGCTGTTCTACTGGATACCGAAGAGCCCATGATGGAGCAGTTGCAAGCCCATGATCAATTAGATTTGCTCTATGATATGGAGCAACCACTAGCAGCTGTTTTGGCCAAGATGGAAATCGCAGGGATTAAGGTAGAACGCCAAACCCTCAAAGACATGCAGGTGGAAAACGAAGTGGTCTTGGAGCGCTTAACCCAAGAAATCTACGAGCTTGCTGGAGAAGAGTTTAATATCAATTCTCCAAAACAATTGGGGGTCATCCTCTTTGAAAAATTGGAACTCCCACTTGAATATACTAAGAAGACCAAAACCGGCTATTCCACAGCCGTTGATGTTTTGGAACGCCTAGCCCCAATCGCACCGATCGTGTCTAAGATTCTTGAATACCGCCAAATTGCCAAGATCCAATCGACCTATGTCATCGGTCTTCAAGATTGGATTTTGGAAGATGGGAAGATCCATACCCGCTATGTACAGGATTTGACGCAGACAGGCCGTTTGTCTAGCGTGGATCCCAACCTGCAAAATATCCCTGTCCGTTTGGAACAAGGCCGTCTCATTCGCAAGGCCTTTGTCCCAGAAGAGGAAAATAGTGTCTTGCTCAGTTCGGACTATTCACAGATCGAATTGCGCGTCTTGGCCCATATTTCGGGAGATGAGCATTTGATTGATGCCTTTAAACATGGGGCAGATATCCATACATCGACTGCTATGCGGGTCTTCAATATTGAAAAACCAGAAGATGTGACGCCGAATGACCGTCGCAATGCAAAAGCAGTAAACTTCGGTGTGGTTTATGGAATTTCCGACTTTGGACTGTCTAATAATCTAGGGATCAGTCGAAAAGAAGCCAAGGCCTACATTGAAACCTATTTCGAACGCTACCCTGGCATCAAGAGCTATATGGAAAGAGTGGTACGGGAAGCGCGTGACAAAGGCTATGTAGAAACTCTCTTCAAGCGTCGTCGGGAGATTCCAGATATCAATTCTCGCAACTTCAATGTTCGAGGCTTTGCGGAGCGGACGGCTATCAACTCACCCATCCAAGGATCGGCAGCCGACATCTTGAAAATTGCTATGATCCACTTGGGCCAAGCGCTAGAAGCAGGGGCATATAAGACCAAGATGCTCCTTCAGGTCCACGACGAAATTGTTCTGCAAGTACCAAGTGATGAACTGGCAGCGATCAAAGAACTCGTCAAAGAGACCATGGAATCTGCTATCGAACTTGCAGTTCCACTAGAAGCTGATGAGAATGAAGGCAAAACATGGTATGAAGCCAAATAAGATTGAGTTTGTTTAAAACAGAAAGCGGTAGGAGACTTTTCAGTTTCCTACCGCTTTTAACGACAAACACTTGCAATGCCCTTCGTATTGTTATACTATTTAAAGAAAGGAAACGCATACAAAAAGGAGATTCTTATGGCTTATTCATTTCGCAATCCTAGTGATGGCATTATCAAACATTACCTCGAAACCAGTAAAGTCATTGCTGTAGTTGGATTATCTGACCGTGAAGAGACGACCAGCCATCGTGTCAGCGAGGAGATGCAAGAGCGGGGCTATCGGATTATTCCCGTTAATCCTCGTGCAGCCGGTGGCCAAATCCTTGGAGAAAGGGTGTATGCTAGCTTGCAGGAAATTCCTTTCCCGGTAGATATCGTCGATGTTTACCGTCGCAGTGAGTTTTTGCCAGATGTAGCGCGTGACTTTATCGAGTCGGATGCGAAGATTTTCTGGGCGCAACTAGAGCTGGAAAATCAAGAAGCAGAAGAAATCCTTCGTGGAGCTGGACGAGAAGATATCGTCATGAACCGCTGTATCAAACGCGAGCACACTCGCTTGGTCTTAGGAGAAGGATAGCTTTTGATTTATCTCAGAACCTCTCGTCTTTCATCCAGTGATTAAACTGATACGAGAGGTGAAATAAATACAGACGGATTTCCCTAACAGAGATAAAAGAACCCACCTAGTGCTTTGGAGAATGGCTCCAATCGAAGGTGGGTTTTCTTGTTTTCTTTGTTAATCAAGTGGATTAGACTTTGGTAGATCCGGCGCCTTTTGCTGGAAGCGACTGTCCGCCTGCATCCGTTTTTGAAGGAGGGTATGGTAGAAGATGATTTGGCAACTGGTTGCATAAGGTTTAACATAAAAATTCGCCATTCCTAAAGTGAAAAAAGATAGAATTTGCCAACCGAGCAGACTCAAATCAAGAACAAGGCGGTGGCTCTTAAAGCCTTTCATCTCTTCCTTACTTTGGCGGAGGATAGACATGGGACCGTCATAGGTTCCTGTCATCAGTCGACTATATAGGATCAATTCGACCAAACTATACTGGTAATAAAAAGGGAGGAAGAGTAGGAGCCCAACCAGAGCCATTAAGAGGCCGGTCGTCATCGTTGGAGCTAACTTAAGAATTGCTTGAACTTCTGGAGTATCCGCTCTAAGGGTAGACGTAGTGGAGGAGGATTCATTGATAGCGAGAACGTGATAGCTGACCACCGTTAAGAGAAGTTGACTCACATAGAGGAGGCTCCCCCACAAAGACAGGATAACTTGCTTAATGAATAGCGTTAAAAACGCAGGTGTAAAATACTGGCTCTGAAAGATGGTGAAGATACCAAAGTTCTTTTCTCCCTTGCTAGAGGCAGAAATCAAAAAGCGAAAAGTTGCCCCTAAATAGAGAAAAGAAAGGATAAATCCAATAATCGCAGGGAAAATCTGCCGGCTTAGAAGAAAGAGCATCCCTTCTCTAAGTTCCATGTGAGCAAGTGTTTCAGTGATGTCTGTCCCTGTCAGCATGTAACTTGCAAGGATTGTCAGGAAAGTTGGTAAGGCAAAGTAGGAGAAGACTTTGGGATGTTGCAATTGCAGCTGACGAGCTTGAGCACGAACCAATTTGATATTCATAATGTCCTCTTTCATGGTAGTAGTACCCTTTATTATAACACAAGTCCGTGACAGAGCTGGTAAAATTTGGTACAATCGTACAGGTGCTCACAGGAGATCCTGTGACAGGAATAAGAAGGCTGGGACTGTTTTTCCCAGTACGGAGGTAACCATGACAGATTCACCGATTCAATATCGATTAATCAAAAAAGAAAAGCATACAGGAGCTCGTCTGGGAGAAATTATCACCCCCCACGGGACCTTCCCAACCCCAATGTTTATGCCTGTAGGGACTCAGGCAACCGTTAAGACTCAATCGCCAGAAGAACTCAAGGAAATGGAGTCCGGAATTATTTTGGCCAACACCTACCATCTCTGGCTTCGTCCGGGGGACGACTTGGTCGCAAAAGCAGGAGGACTGCACCAGTTCATGAACTGGGACCAGCCCATTTTAACAGATAGTGGAGGCTTCCAGGTCTATTCACTAGCGGATACCCGCAATATCACCGAAGAAGGGGTAACCTTTAAAAATCACCTCAATGGTTCGAAGATGTTCCTCTCCCCAGAAAAGGCCATCTCGATCCAAAACAATCTAGGGAGCGATATCATGATGTCCTTTGACGAATGTCCTCAGTTCTATCAACCCTATGATTATGTGAAGAAATCAATCGAACGGACCAGTCGTTGGGCAGAACGTGGCCTTAAGGCTCATCGTCGCCCTCATGATCAAGGTCTTTTCGGGATTGTCCAAGGGGCTGGATTTGAAGACTTGCGCCGTCAGTCTGCGCGTGATCTCGTTAGCATGGACTTCCCAGGCTATTCTCTCGGTGGATTAGCTGTTGGAGAAAGCCATGAAGAGATGAATGCCGTGCTGGATTTCACAACCCCTCTCTTACCAGAGAACAAGCCTCGCTATCTCATGGGAGTAGGAGCTCCAGACAGTCTGATCGATGGCGTTATTCGTGGAGTGGACATGTTTGACTGTGTCTTGCCGACGCGGATTGCGCGAAATGGCACCTGTATGACTAGTCAAGGACGTCTGGTGGTGAAAAATGCGCAATTTGCAGAAGACTTTACGCCACTAGACCACGAGTGTGATTGCTACACTTGTAAGAATTACACCCGTGCTTATCTTCGCCACCTCCTCAAGGCAGATGAGACCTTCGGCATTCGCTTGACCAGCTACCACAACCTATACTTCTTGATTAACCTCATGAAGCAGGTCCGTCAAGCCATCATGGATGACAATCTTTTAGAATTTCGTGAGCATTTTGTCGAAAAATATGGCTATAACAAATCAGGGCGGAATTTCTAGGAAGAGCTAAATAGAAAGAACAAAGATTACAGCCATCTGAGAATAATAGGAATAACTGCGAGACGCAGTGGTTGATTGGTATCTTTGTTCACTTGTTAAGCTCCCAAGATAACCTAATCTGCGGGGGCGAGACGACGAACAAATTTGGAAATAAATTTGTTCTGTCTCGCTCCCTTTTTTCTATATAATAGCAACTTTTTTAGCACTTTATTTCTTTCGAAAACACTTTCATCAAAAAAAACGAAAAAAACTACTCAAATCCCTTGCATTGGGGCTTTCATTGTGTTAAACTACTATGGTGCTGTGAAAAACAGCTATTAGCTTTGATGCAAGAGGTTGCGACACGCTCGGTTGCATTGCCACGCAACGCGCGTCGGTTTTCTTGTGGAGCTAGCCTATTATCTTAAATAGACGAAAAGGAGAAAAAGATGGCAAACAAAAAAATCCGCATCCGTTTGAAAGCGTACGAACACCGTACACTTGATACAGCGGCTGCAAAAATCGTAGAATCAGCTACTCGTACAGGTGCACAAGTTGCGGGTCCAATCCCACTTCCAACTGAGCGTAGCCTCTACACAATCATTCGTGCGACTCACAAATACAAAGATTCTCGCGAACAATTCGAAATGCGTACACACAAACGTTTGATCGATATCATCAACCCAACTCAAAAAACAGTTGATGCTTTGATGAAATTGGATCTTCCAAGCGGTGTAAACGTAGAAATCAAACTTTAATCTAAAGCTTGATACCTTGAGCATAAAAAACGCTCGTTAAAAACTTTTTGAATAAAAAAACTATAGAAAAGGAACTATTTTCTCATGACAAAAGGAATCTTAGGGAAAAAAGTGGGAATGACTCAAATCTTCACTGAAGCTGGCGAATTGATCCCTGTAACAGTTATCGAAGCAACTCCAAACGTTGTTCTTCAAGTTAAAACTGTTGAAACAGATGGTTACAACGCTATCCAAGTTGGTTTCGATGACAAACGCGAAGTATTGAGCAACAAACCTGCTAAAGGACATGTAGCAAAAGCTAACACGGCTCCTAAGCGCTTCATTCGTGAATTCAAAAACGTTGAAGGCTTGGAAGTTGGTGCTGAAATCACAGTTGATACTTTCGAAGCTGGAGACATTGTTGATGTAACTGGTACTTCTAAAGGTAAAGGTTTCCAAGGTGTTATCAAACGCCACGGACAATCACGTGGACCTATGGCTCACGGTTCTCGTTACCACCGTCGTCCAGGTTCTATGGGACCTGTTGCACCTAACCGCGTATTCAAAGGTAAAAACCTTGCAGGACGCATGGGTGGCGATCGTGTAACGATTCAAAACCTTGAAGTTGTACAAGTTGTTCCAGAAAAGAACGTTATCCTTATTAAAGGTAACGTACCAGGTGCTAAGAAATCTCTTATCACTATCAAGTCAGCAGTTAAAGCTGGTAAATAATAAGGAAAGGGGAATACAGTCAAAATGGCAAATGTAACATTATTCGACCAAACTGGTAAACAAGCGGGCGAAGTTGTTCTTAACGATGCGATCTTTGGTATCGAACCAAACCAAGCAGTTGTATTTGATGTGATCATCAGCCAACGTGCTAGCCTTCGTCAAGGGACTCACGCAGTTAAAAACCGCTCAGCCGTTTCAGGTGGCGGACGCAAACCATGGCGTCAAAAAGGAACTGGACGTGCTCGTCAAGGTTCTATCCGCTCTCCACAATGGCGTGGTGGTGGAATCGTCTTCGGACCAACTCCACGTAGCTATGCGTACAAACTTCCTCAAAAAGTTCGTCGCCTTGCGCTTAAATCTGTTTACTCAGAAAAAGTTGCTGAAAACAAATTTGTAGCCGTTGATTCTCTTGAATTTACAGCTCCAAAAACTGCTGAATTTGCAAAAGTTCTTGCAGCTTTGAGCATCGATTCTAAAGTCCTTGTTATTCTTGAAGAAGGAAACGAATTCGCAGCTCTTTCAGCTCGTAACCTTCCAAACGTGAAAGTTGCGACTGCTACAACTGCAAGTGTTCTTGACATCGCAAATAGTGACAAACTTCTTGTTACTCAAGCAGCTATCTCTAAAATCGAGGAGGTTCTTGCATAATGAATTTGTATGATGTTATCAAAAAACCTGTTATCACTGAAAAGTCAATGGCTCAACTTGAAGCAGGCAAATATGTATTCGAAGTTGACACTCGCGCTCACAAACTTTTGATCAAACAAGCTGTTGAAGCTGCCTTTGAAGGTGTAAAAGTTGCGAATGTGAACACTGTAAACGTAAAACCAAAAGCTAAACGTGTTGGGCGTTACACTGGTTTTACTTCAAAAACTAAAAAAGCTATCATCACGCTTACAGCTGATTCAAAAGCAATCGAGTTGTTCGCTACTGAAGCTGAATAATCTAAGGAGGAAATATCGTGGGAATTCGTGTTTATAAACCAACAACAAACGGTCGCCGTAATATGACTTCTTTGGATTTCGCTGAAATCACAACAAGCACACCAGAGAAATCTTTGCTCGTTTCATTGAAGAGCAAAGCAGGTCGTAACAACAACGGACGTATCACAGTTCGTCACCAAGGTGGTGGACACAAACGTCATTACCGTTTGATTGACTTCAAACGTAACAAAGATAACGTTGAAGCAGTTGTAAAAACAATTGAGTACGATCCAAACCGTTCTGCAAACATCGCTTTGGTACACTACACTGACGGTGTGAAAGCATACATCATCGCTCCAAAAGGTCTTGAAGTTGGTCAACGCATCGTTTCAGGTCCAGAAGCAGATATCAAAGTCGGAAACGCTCTTCCACTTGCTAACATCCCAGTTGGTACTTTGATCCACAACATCGAATTGAAACCAGGTCGTGGTGGAGAATTGGTACGTGCTGCTGGAGCTTCTGCTCAAGTATTGGGTGCTGAAGGTAAATACGTACTTGTTCGTCTTCAATCAGGCGAAGTTCGTATGATCCTTGGTACTTGCCGTGCTACAGTTGGTGTTGTCGGAAACGAACAACATGGACTTGTAAACCTTGGTAAAGCTGGTCGTAGCCGTTGGAAAGGTATCCGTCCAACAGTTCGTGGTTCTGTAATGAACCCGAATGATCACCCACACGGTGGTGGTGAAGGTAAAGCACCAGTTGGTCGTAAAGCACCATCTACTCCATGGGGCAAACCTGCTCTTGGTCTTAAAACTCGTAACAAGAAAGCGAAATCTGACAAACTTATCGTTCGTCGTCGCAACGAGAAATAATTTAGAACTAGTCGCTTAAGCGCTAGATGATCCGCCAGCTCGGTAGCGCTCCTTGTGAGCGCAAGCCGCTGTGGTACTATATTTAAAGGAGAAAAAAATAAAATGGGACGCAGTCTTAAAAAAGGACCTTTCGTCGATGAGCATTTGATGAAAAAAGTTGAAGCTCAAGCTAACGACGAAAAGAAAAAAGTTATCAAAACTTGGTCACGTCGTTCAACGATCTTCCCAAGTTTCATTGGTTACACTATCGCAGTTTATGATGGACGTAAACACGTACCTGTTTACATCCAAGAAGACATGGTAGGTCACAAGCTTGGTGAATTTGCACCAACTCGTACTTACAAAGGTCACGCTGCAGATGACAAGAAGACACGTAGAAAATAAGGAGAACATAAATGGCAGAAATTACTTCAGCTAAAGCAATGGCTCGTACAGTGCGTGTTTCACCTCGTAAATCACGTCTTGTTCTTGACAACATCCGTGGTAAAAGCGTAGCCGATGCAGTAGCAATCTTGAAATTCACTCCAAACAAAGCAGCTGAAATCATCTTGAAAGTGTTGGATTCAGCAGTAGCAAACGCTGAAAACAACTTTGGTTTGGAAAAAGCAAACTTGGTAGTATCTGAAGCATTCGCAAACGAAGGACCAACGATGAAACGTTTCCGTCCACGTGCGAAAGGTTCAGCTTCACCAATCAACAAACGCACAAGCCACATCACAGTGGTTGTGACAGAAAAATAAGGAGGTAACATCGTGGGTCAAAAAGTACATCCAATTGGAATGCGTGTCGGCATCATCCGTGATTGGGATGCCAAATGGTATGCTGAAAAAGAATACGCGGATTACCTTCATGAAGATCTTGCAATCCGCAAATTTATTCAAAAAGAATTAGCTGACGCAGCGGTTTCTACTATTGAAATCGAACGCGCAGTAAACAAAGTTAACGTTTCTCTTCACACTGCTAAACCAGGTATGGTTATCGGTAAAGGTGGAGCAAACGTCGATGCACTTCGTGCAGCTCTTAACAAATTGACAGGTAAACAAGTTCACATCAACATCATCGAGATCAAACGTCCTGACTTGGATGCTCACCTTGTTGGTGAAGGAATTGCTCGTCAATTGGAGCAACGTGTGGCTTTCCGTCGTGCTCAAAAACAAGCGATCCAACGTACTATGCGCGCTGGAGCTAAAGGAATCAAAACTCAAGTATCAGGTCGTTTGAACGGTGCAGATATTGCTCGTGCTGAAGGATACTCTGAAGGTACAGTTCCACTCCACACACTTCGCGCAGACATCGATTACGCTTGGGAAGAAGCAGATACAACTTACGGTAAACTTGGTGTTAAAGTATGGATCTACCGTGGTGAAGTTCTTCCAGCTCGTAAAGACGCTAAAGGAGGTAAATAACCAATGTTAGTACCTAAACGTGTAAAACACCGTCGCGAATTCCGTGGTAAAATGCGCGGTGAAGCAAAAGGTGGAAAAGAAGTATCATTCGGTGAATACGGTCTTCAGGCTACAACTAGCCACTGGATTACTAACCGCCAAATCGAAGCTGCTCGTATTGCCATGACTCGTTACATGAAACGTGGTGGTAAGGTTTGGATCAAGATCTTCCCACACAAATCATACACCGCTAAAGCTATCGGGGTACGTATGGGATCTGGTAAAGGGGCACCTGAAGGTTGGGTAGCACCAGTTAAACGTGGTAAAGTAATGTTTGAAGTTGCTGGTGTATCTGAAGAGATCGCTCGCGAAGCGCTTCGTCTTGCAAGCCACAAATTGCCAGTTAAATGTAAATTCGTAAAACGTGAAGCAAAATAAGGAGAGGTCATGAAACTTACAGAAGTAAAAGAATTTGTTAAAGAACTTCGTGGTCTTTCTCAAGAAGAACTCGCGAAGCGTGAAAATGAATTGAAAAAAGAATTGTTTGAACTTCGTTTCCAAGCTGCTGCAGGTCAATTGGAGCAAACTGGACGTTTGAAAGAAGTGAAAAAACAAATCGCTCGTATCAAAACTGTTCAATCAGAAGCTAAATAATAGACTAGGGAAGGAGAATTTCAATGGAACGCAATAATCGTAAAGTTCTTGTTGGACGCGTTGTGTCTGACAAAATGGACAAAACAATCACAGTTGTAGTTGAAACTAAACGTAACCACCCAGTCTATGGTAAACGTATCAACTATTCTAAAAAATACAAAGCACATGATGAAAACAACGTTGCCAAAGAAGGCGATATCGTTCGTATCATGGAAACTCGTCCGCTTTCAGCTACAAAACGCTTCCGTCTTGTAGAAGTTGTTGAAGAAGCGGTTATCATCTAATCAAACCTGAAAGGAGAAAACTGAAATGATTCAAACAGAAACTCGTTTGAAAGTCGCAGACAACAGCGGTGCTCGCGAAATCTTGACTATCAAAGTTCTTGGTGGTTCAGGACGTAAATTTGCAAACATCGGTGATGTTATTGTGGCATCTGTAAAACAAGCTACTCCTGGTGGTGCGGTTAAAAAAGGTGACGTTGTAAAAGCTGTTATCGTTCGTACTAAATCAGGTGCTCGTCGTAAAGATGGTTCATACATCAAATTCGACGAAAATGCTGCAGTGATCATCCGTGAAGACAAAACTCCTCGCGGAACTCGTATCTTTGGCCCAGTCGCTCGCGAATTGCGTGACGGTGGTTTCATGAAGATCGTATCACTTGCTCCAGAAGTACTTTAATTTTAAAAATCACAAACACAGTCCCCTGGCTCATTGGCCAGGGTGCCCATCGGGCGTAAGAATAAAAGGAGAATAAAATGTTTGTAAAAACTGGCGACAAAGTTCGTGTAATTGCTGGTAAAGACAAAGGTGTTGAAGCTAAAGTCGTTGCTGCTCTTCCAAAAGTAAATAAAGTTGTTGTTGAAGGTGTAAACCTTGTTAAAAAACACCAACGTCCAAATAACGAAAACCCTCAAGGTGCTATCATCGAAAAAGAAGCTCCAATCCATGTATCAAACGTTCAAGTTTTAGACAAGAACGGTGTTGCAGGACGTGTTGGCTACAAATTCGTAGACGGCAAAAAAGTTCGTTATAACAAAAAATCAGGCGAAGTGCTTGACTAATCACGAAGGAAAGGAGAAGTATAATGGCTAATCGTTTAAAAGAAAAATACCTTAATGAAGTAGTTCCAGCTTTGACTGAACAATTTAACTACTCATCAGTTATGGCAGTGCCAAAAGTTGATAAGATCGTTTTGAACATGGGTGTTGGAGATGCTGTTTCTAACGCTAAAAACCTTGAGAAAGCTGCTGAAGAATTGGCATTGATCTCAGGTCAAAAACCACTTATCACAAAAGCTAAAAAATCAATCGCCGGCTTCCGTCTTCGTGAAGGTGTAGCGATCGGTGCGAAAGTAACTCTTCGTGGCGAACGTATGTACGAATTCTTGGACAAATTGGTTTCAGTTTCACTTCCACGTGTTCGTGACTTCCATGGTGTTCCAACAAAATCATTTGACGGACGCGGAAACTACACACTTGGTGTGAAAGAACAATTGATCTTCCCAGAAATCAACTTTGATGATGTTGATAAAACTCGTGGTTTGGATATCGTAATCGTAACTACTGCGAACACAGACGAAGAATCACGTGCATTGCTTACTGGCCTTGGTATGCCGTTTGCAAAATAATATAGGAGGTAAAACTAATGGCTAAAAAATCTATGATTGCTAAGAACAAACGCCCAGCGAAGTTCTCTACTCAAGCATACACTCGCTGTGAACGTTGTGGACGTCCACACTCAGTTTACCGCAAGTTTAAACTTTGCCGTGTTTGCTTCCGTGAATTGGCATACAAAGGACAAATCCCTGGTGTCACTAAAGCATCTTGGTAATAGCATGATACAAAGAGCGTGACAACCTCAGCAAAAATAGAAGATTTGATGCAGGAGCGATGCTCCAAGACAAATCTATCTTTTTTGCCCAGGTTGTAGCTCGTGTTCAAATGAGAAATCCTCATTTGTATGTATCAAAACTTTCTGAGCCTAGCTCAATCATTAACTAGCAAGTGAAACATTCAAACTACTAGTAAGAGGAGAAATATAAAATGGTTATGACTGACCCAATCGCAGACTTCCTAACTCGTATTCGTAACGCTAACCAAGCAAAACACGAAGTACTTGAAGTACCTGCATCAAACATCAAAAAAGGGATTGCTGAAATCCTTAAACGCGAAGGTTTTGTAAAAAACGTTGAAGTAATCGAAGATGACAAACAAGGTATCATCCGCGTGTTCTTGAAATACGGAGCAAACGGTGAAAAAGTTATCACAAACTTGAAACGTGTTTCTAAACCAGGTTTGCGTGTTTACAAAAAACGTGAAGATCTTCCAAAAGTTCTTAATGGACTTGGAATTGCTATCCTTTCAACTTCTGAAGGTTTGCTTACTGATAAAGAAGCACGCCAAAAGAACGTTGGTGGGGAAGTTATCGCTTACGTTTGGTAATATTTAGCTCCCAATTTCGTTGTGACTCTTCGTTATCGTCTCTTGCCTAACCCAAAGTTATGTCTGCGAGACGATGCCTCGATTCACTTAGAAATTGAGAACTAAACATTAACTTTTAAATCAAAATGATTTAAACCCCGTGAAAACTGGCCTTCAAAGGCCTGACAATTTAACAGGAGAATAAAAACATGTCACGTATTGGTAATAAAGTTATCGTGTTGCCTGCTGGTGTTGAACTCACTAACAATGACAACGTTGTAACTGTAAAAGGACCTAAAGGAGAACTTACTCGTGAGTTCTCAAAAGATATTGAAATCCGTGTGGAAGGTACTGAAGTAACCCTTCACCGTCCAAACGATTCAAAAGAAATGAAAACTATCCACGGAACTACTCGTGCCCTTTTGAACAACATGGTAATTGGTGTCTCAGAAGGATTCAAGAAAGAACTTGAAATGCGCGGGGTTGGTTACCGTGCACAACTTCAAGGATCAAAACTTGTTTTGGCTGTTGGTAAATCACATCCAGACGAAGTTGAAGCTCCAGAAGGAATTACTTTTGAACTTCCAAACCCAACAACAATCGTTGTTAGCGGAATTTCAAAAGAAGTAGTTGGTCAAACAGCTGCTTACGTACGTAGCCTTCGTTCACCAGAACCTTACAAAGGTAAAGGGATCCGTTATGTTGGTGAATTCGTTCGCCGTAAAGAAGGTAAAACAGGTAAATAATGTAGTTTGGTTGTTTTTCAACCAATCTTCATCTTACCAACTCAGTGCTTAGCACATGATTTTAAAATTAAGAGGTGAAAATTGTGATTTCGAAACCAGATAAAAATAAAATCCGTCAAAAACGCCACCGTCGCGTTCGCGGAAAACTCTCTGGAACTGCTGATCGCCCACGTTTGAACGTATTCCGTTCTAATACAGGCATCTACGCTCAAGTAATTGATGACGTAGCGGGTGTAACGCTCGCAAGCGCTTCAACTCTTGACAAAGAAGTTTCAAAAGGAACTAAAACTGAACAAGCCGTTGTTGTCGGCAAACTTGTTGCTGAACGTGCAGTTGCTAAAGGTATTTCTGAAGTGGTGTTCGACCGCGGTGGATATCTATATCACGGACGTGTTAAAGCTTTGGCTGATGCAGCTCGTGAAAACGGATTGAAATTCTAATAGGAGGACACTAGAAAATGGCATTTAAAGACAATGCAGTTGAACTTGAAGAACGTGTAGTTGCCATCAACCGTGTTACAAAAGTTGTTAAAGGTGGACGTCGTCTTCGCTTTGCAGCTCTTGTAGTTGTTGGTGACCGTAACGGACGTGTTGGTTTTGGTACAGGTAAAGCTCAAGAAGTACCAGAAGCAATCCGTAAAGCAGTAGAAGATGCTAAGAAAAACTTGATTGAAGTTCCTATGGTTGGAACAACAATTCCTCATGAAGTAACATCAGTATTTGGTGGAGCTCGTGTATTGTTGAAACCAGCTATCGAAGGGGCTGGGGTTGCTGCAGGTGGTGCAGTTCGTGCCGTTGTTGAATTGGCAGGTATTGCAGATGTAACATCTAAATCACTTGGATCAAACACTCCAATCAACATTGTTCGTGCAACAGTGGAAGGTTTAGCTCAATTGAAACGCGCTGAAGAAGTTGCTGCCCTTCGTGGTATTTCAGTTTCTGACTTGGCTTAAGAAAGGAGATTCAAATGGCTCAAATTAAAATTACTTTGACTAAGTCTCCAATCGGACGCATCCCGTCACAACGTAAAACTGTTGTAGCACTTGGACTTGGCAAATTGAACAGCTCTGTTATTAAAGAAGATAACCCAGCAGTACGTGGTATGATCACTGCAGTATCTCACTTGGTAACACTTGAAGAAGTAAAATAATCTATTAAAAAAAAGAAACAAGGTTTTCAGGGGTATGAGAAATTTCTCATCCCCTAAAACTAAATATAAGTATAGGCGAGTTTGTAGTCGGGACACCTTTTCCTGATTACAAGCGTTAGCAATTTACAAAAGAGGAGAAAATAATAATGAAACTTCATGAATTACAACCTGCTGCAGGTTCACGTAAAGTCCGCAACCGTGTTGGTCGTGGTACTTCATCTGGTAATGGTAAAACTTCTGGCCGTGGTCAAAAAGGTCAAAAAGCTCGTAGCGGTGGCGGTGTACGTCTTGGTTTTGAAGGTGGACAAACTCCATTGTTCCGTCGTCTTCCAAAACGTGGATTTACAAACATCAATGCTAAAGAATATGCTATTGTGAACCTTGATCAGTTGAACGTCTTCGAAGATGGTGCTGAAGTAACACCAGTAGTACTTGTGGAAGCAGGTATTGTAAAAGCTGAAAAATCAGGAATTAAAATTCTTGGTAACGGAGAATTGACTAAGAAATTGTCTGTTAAGGCAGCTAAATTCTCTAAATCAGCTGAAGAAGCTATCACTGCTAAAGGTGGTTCAGTAGAAGTCATCTAAGAGGGGTGACCTATGTTCTTTAAATTATTAAAAGATGCATTTAAGGTTAAACAAGTAAGATCAAAAATTTTATTTACTATTTTTATCATACTTGTCTTCCGAATCGGGACCACGATCACGGTTCCTGGTGTGAATGCGAAAATCCTTAACAACTTACAAGATGTTTCCTTCTTGAATATGATGAGCTTGGTGTCAGGGAATGCCATGAGAAACTTCTCTGTCTTCGCCCTCGGGGTGAGTCCTTACATCACGGCTTCCATCGTAGTTCAGCTCCTTCAAATGGATTTGCTTCCGAAATTTGTTGAGTGGGGGAAACAAGGAGAAGTTGGGCGGAGAAAGTTGAATCAGGCAACACGCTATATTGCCTTGGTTCTAGCTTTCGTTCAATCCATTGGAATTACAGCTACTTTCCATACTTTGTCACAAGCTAAATTGGTATCCACACCGAACGTTGAAACCTACATCTTGATTGGTGCGATTTTAACGACGGGTTCAATGATTGTCACTTGGCTTGGAGAACAAATTTCCGATAAAGGATACGGGAATGGTGTTTCTATGATTATCTTTGCGGGGATTGTTTCTTCAATTCCAGAGATGATCAAAGGTGTTTACGAAGATTCATTTGTTAACGTTCGTCATGGACAATTGACTAATTCACTAATTTTCATAGGTGTGTTAATCTTAGCGGTATTAGTGATTGTTTACTTCACAACCTTTGTGGAACAAGCACAGTATAAAATTCCAATTCAATACACAAAAATTGCACAAGGAGCACCATCTAGCTCATATCTTCCATTGAAGGTGAACCCAGCTGGAGTTATTCCTGTCATCTTTGCTAGTTCGATCACAGCTGCACCGGCAGCAATTTTCCAGGTCATTAGTGCCATGGGTTACAATGCTGGATGGGTTCGAACAGCACAATCTATGTTAGCGACCAATACACCAACAGGTGTAGCAATGTATGCTTTGCTAATCATCTTGTTTACTTTCTTCTACACATTTGTACAGATTAACCCAGAAAAAACTGCGGAAAATCTACAAAAGAGTGGTGCCTACATTCCAGGTGTACGTCCGGGTAAGGGAACGGAAGACTACATGTCACGTCTTCTTAGACGGTTGGCTACGGTTGGTTCTCTCTTCCTTGGATTCATCACCATTATTCCAATCCTTGCTCGGGATGTCTTTGGTTTGACAGATACAGTTGCTCTTGGAGGAACTAGTCTCTTGATTATCATCTCAACTGGTATTGAAGGAATGAAACAATTAGAAGGTTACTTATTGAAACGCAAATACATTGGTTTCATGGATACAACAGAATAGAATTAGGTTGACATTGTCAACCTTCTATTTTGTTTTTGAATAAGTTTGTTAGATCGTAACAGACTTATTTAAAAACAAAATAAGGAGCAAATGATTATGAATCTATTAATCATGGGATTGCCTGGAGCAGGTAAGGGGACACAAGCGGCTAAGATTGTAGAACAATTTCAAGTTGCACATATCTCAACTGGGGATATGTTCCGTGCTGCAATGGCTAATCAAACCGAAATGGGTGTGTTGGCAAAATCATTCATCGATAAAGGTGAATTGGTGCCAGATGATGTGACAAACGGGATTGTAAAAGAACGTTTGGCTCAAGACGATATTAAAGAAAAAGGATTCCTCTTAGATGGTTTCCCTCGCACGATTGAACAAGCACATGCTTTGGATCAAATCTTGGTCGACCTTGGTCTTGAACTTGAGGGAGTGATCAACATCGAAGTAGATCCATCTTGCCTTCTTGAACGCTTGAGTGGACGTATCATTCACCGTGAAACAGGTGAAACCTACCATAAGGTATTCAATCCACCAGCTGATTACAAGGAAGAAGACTATTACCAACGTGAGGACGATAAGCCAGAAACGGTTAAACGTCGCTTGGATGTGAATATTGCTCAAGGTGAGCCGATTCTTGCTCATTATCGTGCAAAAGGGTTAGTCCATGATATCGAAGGAAATCAAGACATTAACGACGTCTTTAAAGATATCCAAAAAGTCTTGGAGAATTTGAAATAAAAACGTTTTAGTCACTTGCAATAATTGATAACAAGTGATACAATGAATTAGTCTGACTTATAATTGTTACCTCTGTGCTCAGAGGAATGAATCGAAATTTATGGAGGTACTTTTGCGTGGCAAAAGACGATGTGATTGAAGTAGAAGGCAAAGTAGTCGATACGATGCCGAATGCTATGTTTACGGTTGAACTTGAAAATGGACATCAGATTTTAGCAACAGTTTCTGGTAAAATTCGTAAAAACTATATTCGTATTTTAGCGGGAGATCGTGTTACAGTGGAGATGAGTCCGTACGATTTGACACGTGGACGTATCACATACCGCTTTAAATAATCGAAAAACTTGGAGGGATAAAAATGAAAGTAAGACCATCGGTCAAACCAATTTGCGAATACTGTAAAGTAATTCGTCGTAATGGTCGTGTTATGGTAATTTGCCCAGCAAATCCAAAACACAAACAACGTCAAGGATAAGATAGAAAGGAGAAAACATGGCTCGTATTGCTGGAGTTGACATTCCAAATGACAAACGTGTAGTAATTTCATTGACTTATGTATACGGTATCGGACTTCCAACATCTAAGAAAATTCTTGCTGCTGCAGGCGTTTCTGAAGATATTCGTGTTCGCGACCTTACACCAGATCAAGAAGATGCTATCCGTCGTGAAGTTGACGCAATTAAAGTAGAAGGTGACCTTCGTCGTGAAGTGAACTTGAACATTAAACGTTTGATGGAAATCGGTTCATACCGTGGTATCCGTCACCGTCGTGGACTTCCTGTTCGTGGACAAAACACTAAAAACAATGCTCGCACTCGTAAAGGTAAAGCTGTTGCGATTGCTGGTAAGAAAAAATAAGAAAATAAAATAAGGAGGTAAAAATCTTGGCTAAACCAACACGTAAACGTCGTGTGAAAAAGAATATCGAATCAGGTATTGCTCATATTCACGCAACATTTAATAACACAATTGTTATGATTACTGATGTGCATGGTAACGCAATTGCATGGTCATCTGCAGGTGCTCTTGGTTTCAAAGGTTCTCGTAAATCTACACCATTTGCTGCACAAATGGCTTCAGAAGCTGCTGCAAAATCAGCTCAAGAACATGGTCTTAAATCAGTAGAAGTTACTGTTAAAGGTCCTGGTTCTGGTCGTGAGTCTGCTATTCGTGCTCTTGCTGCTGCTGGTCTTGAAGTTACTGCAATCCGCGATGTGACTCCTGTGCCACACAATGGTGCTCGTCCTCCAAAACGTCGCCGTGTATAATCATCAACAATTACACAGCTTTTCGTTTCAGAGGGAGTATAGCAAATGATTGAGTTTGAAAAACCAAATATAACAAAAATTGATGAAAATAAAGATTACGGTGTATTTGTAGTAGAACCACTTGAACGTGGTTATGGTACAACACTAGGGAACTCTCTTCGTCGCGTATTATTAGCTTCACTTCCAGGTGCTGCTGTTACTTCAATTAACATTGAAGGTGTATTGCACGAATTTGATACAGTTCCAGGTGTCCGTGAAGACGTTATGCAAATCATTCTTAACGTTAAAGGGATCGCTGTAAAATCTTACGTCCAAGACGAAAAGATTATTGAACTTGATGTAGAAGGTCCTGCAGAAGTGACTGCTGGAGATATTCTTACAGATAGTGATATTGAAATTGTAAACCCTGATCATTATCTTTTCACAATCGGTGAAGGATCAAGCTTCAAAGCGACTTTGACTGTAAACAGCGGTCGTGGTTATGTTCCAGCTGATCAAAATAAAAAAGATGATGCACCAGTAGGTACACTTGCTGTAGATTCAATCTATACGCCAGTGACAAAAGTTAATTACCAAGTTGAACCAGCTCGCGTTGGTAGCAACGATGGTTTTGACAAACTAACCCTTGAAATCTTAACAAATGGAACAATTATTCCAGAAGATGCTTTAGGTTTATCTGCTCGTATTTTGACAGAACACCTTAACCTCTTTACGAACTTAACAGAAATCGCAATTGCGACAGATGTTATGAAGGAAGTAGATACAGCATCAGATGATCGAGTACTAGAACGTACCATCGAAGAATTGGATCTTTCTGTTCGTTCATATAACTGTTTGAAACGTGCCGGTATCAATACTGTGTATGATTTGACAGAAAAATCTGAACCTGAAATGATGAAGGTTCGTAACCTTGGACGTAAGAGTCTCGAAGAAGTTAAAGTTAAGCTTGCCGATTTAGGCCTTGGGCTAAAAAACGATAAATAGAGGAGGAATACATGGCTTACCGTAAACTAGGACGCACTAGCTCACAACGTAAAGCAATGCTTCGTGATTTGACTACAGATCTTATCATCAATGAAGCAATCGTAACAACTGAAGCACGTGCAAAAGAAATCCGTAAATCAGTTGAAAAAATGATTACTTTAGGTAAACGTGGTGACTTGCATGCACGTCGTCAAGCAGCTGCTTACGTACGTAACGAAGTTGCATCACAAAACTTTGATGAAGAAACTGGTAAATATTCAGAAACAACTGCACTTCAAAAATTGTTCTCTGAACTTGCACCACGTTATGCTGAGCGCAATGGTGGATATACTCGTATCCTTAAAACTGAACCACGCCGTGGGGATGCTGCGCCAATGGCAATTATCGAATTAGTATAAAATCATCAATTTTGTTGAGTGTTATGATGTTGGAAGGACTGAATAGTTCTTCTTAGTCTAGCTCTGGTCTGCCGCTAGGATTTATCCTAGCGGTAACACTCATCATATTGAGGTAAATGGTAGACGCTTGTTTACGAAATTGCTTTAATTTAAAACAATTTCGTAAGCAGGCGTTTTTTTGATATAATAGAAGAGTTATGACAGTAAAAGAAAAATCACAAGCATTCGCCCAGCAATTATTGGCAAAGCGTTACCTCGCCTCGCTGAAAGATAATCCAGAGCAGTACATTGGGGTTGAACTCGAATTTCCAATCGTAAATACAATGGGGAATAAAACGGATGTACTGGTTACAAAGGCTCTTTTTAAGCATCTGCAAGAAGTTGAAGAGTTTATTGCGATTAAAGAAGATGAAGATGGGAACCCAGTCCAGTTACAGCATAAAATAAACAAAGATCAAATTGTATTTGAGTTATCTTACAATACCATTGAATTTGCTTTTGAAAAGACTAAAACCATCCAAGAAGTCGAAAGCCGGTTTCAACACTATTTAGGAATCATTCAACCATTCTTAAGAGAGAGAAAGCATCAAATAGAAGGAAAAGGCATCCATCCTTATTGGAGAATAAATGATAATCAACCTGTAAAAATTGATCGTTATAAAATGCTGATTCAATTCTTGCAACTGTCTGGACAAGATCCTAACCATCGATTCCATCATTATCCAGACTATGGAACCTTTATTTGCGGCAATCAAGTACAATTGGATGTTTCAAGAACGAATTATTTGGAAATAATTAATGCAATGAATAAGGTGGAGCCAGCAAAAGCATATCTGTTTGCTAATTCCATTTTCGCTGGAGAAGACTGGGATACGAAGATCTCAAGAGATATTTTCTGGGAAGATTCCATGCATGGCTTTTATCAGGAAAATGTTGGTGTAAATCCTAAGGCGTTTATAAATGAACATGACTTTCTAGAATATTTAGCGAAGACTGCCTTGTTTTATGTTTATCGTGAGGATGAAATCTTATATTTAGAACCTATTAGAGTAGAAGATTATCTCGCAAAAGAAAAAATAGTAGCCTATCGCTTAGATGGAACTAGACAAGAAATAAAACCGCAGGAAGAGGACCTGAAGAATCATAGAAGCTACCATTTTCAAGATTTAACAACAAGAGGAACCATCGAATATAGAAGTGTTTGTACGCAACCATTAAATAAAACATTTGCACCAATTGCATTTCATGTTGGATTGCATCACAATATCAAAGAATTAGACGAGTATTTAGCTCAAAATATCATTTTTGATTTTAATAAAGATAATCCGAAAGAATTAAGAAGGCAATATTCGAAAAAACAGTTAACTGAAAGTGAATTAGTGAAAATTAAACAATATTCGCTAGATCTGTTAAAAATCTCAAAAAGAGGATTGATTGATCGAGGAAACCGAGAAGAGGTTTATCTCGAAGAAATCATAAAAGAACTTGGGAAGTGCTGATTTAACAGCATTTCCTTTTTTCAAATTAAAAAAACAATAAAAAATTTAAAAAAATAGAAAAAAGATATTGACAAGGTCATATGGTCGTGATATACTAATATAGTTGTCGCGCGAGAGCGACAAAGACCTTTGAAAACTGAACAAGACGAACCAATGTGCAGGGCACTATAACTAAGGTTATAGTACTGAACAATGAAAAAAACAATAAATCTGTCAGTGACAGAATGAGTTTAAGACAAACAATTATTTTAATGAGAGTTTGATCCTGGCTCAGGATGAACGCTGGCGGCGTGCCTAATACATGCAAGTAGAACGCTGAAGGAAGGAGCTTGCTCTTTCCGGATGAGTTGCGAACGGGTGAGTAACGCGTAGGTAACCTGCCTGGTAGCGGGGGATAACTATTGGAAACGATAGCTAATACCGCATAACAGTAGATGTTGCATGATATCTGCTTGAAAGGTGCAATTGCATCACTACCAGATGGACCTGCGTTGTATTAGCTAGTTGGTGAGGTAACGGCTCACCAAGGCGACGATACATAGCCGACCTGAGAGGGTGATCGGCCACACTGGGACTGAGACACGGCCCAGACTCCTACGGGAGGCAGCAGTAGGGAATCTTCGGCAATGGACGGAAGTCTGACCGAGCAACGCCGCGTGAGTGAAGAAGGTTTTCGGATCGTAAAGCTCTGTTGTAAGAGAAGAACGAGTGTGAGAGTGGAAAGTTCACACTGTGACGGTATCTTACCAGAAAGGGACGGCTAACTACGTGCCAGCAGCCGCGGTAATACGTAGGTCCCGAGCGTTATCCGGATTTATTGGGCGTAAAGCGAGCGCAGGCGGTTAGATAAGTCTGAAGTTAAAGGCTGTGGCTTAACCATAGTACGCTTTGGAAACTGTTTAACTTGAGTGCAAGAGGGGAGAGTGGAATTCCATGTGTAGCGGTGAAATGCGTAGATATATGGAGGAACACCGGTGGCGAAAGCGGCTCTCTGGCTTGTAACTGACGCTGAGGCTCGAAAGCGTGGGGAGCAAACAGGATTAGATACCCTGGTAGTCCACGCCGTAAACGATGAGTGCTAGGTGTTGGGTCCTTTCCGGGACTCAGTGCCGCAGCTAACGCATTAAGCACTCCGCCTGGGGAGTACGACCGCAAGGTTGAAACTCAAAGGAATTGACGGGGGCCCGCACAAGCGGTGGAGCATGTGGTTTAATTCGAAGCAACGCGAAGAACCTTACCAGGTCTTGACATCCCTCTGACCGCTCTAGAGATAGAGCTTTCCTTCGGGACAGAGGTGACAGGTGGTGCATGGTTGTCGTCAGCTCGTGTCGTGAGATGTTGGGTTAAGTCCCGCAACGAGCGCAACCCCTATTGTTAGTTGCCATCATTCAGTTGGGCACTCTAGCGAGACTGCCGGTAATAAACCGGAGGAAGGTGGGGATGACGTCAAATCATCATGCCCCTTATGACCTGGGCTACACACGTGCTACAATGGCTGGTACAACGAGTCGCAAGTCGGTGACGGCAAGCTAATCTCTTAAAGCCAGTCTCAGTTCGGATTGTAGGCTGCAACTCGCCTACATGAAGTCGGAATCGCTAGTAATCGCGGATCAGCACGCCGCGGTGAATACGTTCCCGGGCCTTGTACACACCGCCCGTCACACCACGAGAGTTTGTAACACCCGAAGTCGGTGAGGTAACCTTTTAGGAGCCAGCCGCCTAAGGTGGGATAGATGATTGGGGTGAAGTCGTAACAAGGTAGCCGTATCGGAAGGTGCGGCTGGATCACCTCCTTTCTAAGGATAAGGAAACCTGCACGTTCGTCTTGTTTAGTTTTGAGAGGTCTTGTGGGGCCTTAGCTCAGCTGGGAGAGCGCCTGCTTTGCACGCAGGAGGTCAGCGGTTCGATCCCGCTAGGCTCCATTGGTGAGAGATCACCAAGGATGAACATTGAAAATTGAATATCTATATCAAATAGTAACAAGAAAATAAACCGAAAACGCTGTGAATATTTAATGAGTTTTCTAATTTTTTAAGAAATTAGGTTAATAAGGTTAAGTTAATAAGGGCGCACGGTGGATGCCTTGGCACTAGGAGCCGAAGAAGGACGTGACAAACGACGAAATGCCTCGGGGAGCTGTAAGTAAGCTTAGATCCGGGGATGTCCGAATGGGGGAACCCAGCAGGTGATACCTGTTACCCATATCTGTTAAGGATATGAGGAGGAAGACGCAGTGAACTGAAACATCTAAGTAGCTGCAGGAAGAGAAAGCAAAAGCGATTGCCTTAGTAGCGGCGAGCGAAACGGCAGGAGGGCAAACCGAAGAGTTTACTCTTCGGGGTTGTAGGACTGCAATGTGGACTTAAAGATTATAGAAGAACTACCTGGGAAGGTAGGCCAAAGAGAGTAATAGCCTCGTATTTAAAATAGTCTTTATACCTAGCAGTATCCTGAGTACGGCGAGACACGTGGAATCTCGTCGGAATCTGGGAGGACCATCTCCCAACCCTAAATACTCCCTAGTGACCGATAGTGAACCAGTACCGTGAGGGAAAGGTGAAAAGCACCCCGGGAGGGGAGTGAAATAGAACCTGAAACCGTGTGCCTACAACAAGTTCGAGCCCGTTAATGGGTGAGAGCGTGCCTTTTGTAGAATGAACCGGCGAGTTACGATATGATGCGAGGTTAAGTTGAAGAGACGGAGCCGTAGGGAAACCGAGTCTGAATAGGGCGTCTTAGTATTATGTCGTAGACCCGAAACCATGTGACCTACCCATGAGCAGGTTGAAGGTGCGGTAAAACGCACTGGAGGACCGAACCAGGGCACGTTGAAAAGTGCTTGGATGACTTGTGGGTAGCGGAGAAATTCCAAACGAACTTGGAGATAGCTGGTTCTCTCCGAAATAGCTTTAGGGCTAGCGTCGACATTAAGATTCTTGGAGGTAGAGCACTGTTTGGGTGAGGGGTCCATCCCGGATTACCAATCTCAGATAAACTCCGAATGCCAATGAATTATGGTCGGCAGTCAGACTGCGAGTGCTAAGATCCGTAGTCGAAAGGGAAACAGCCCAGACCACCAGCTAAGGTCCCAAAATAATTGTTAAGTGGAAAAGGATGTGGGGTTGCACAGACAACTAGGATGTTAGCTTAGAAGCAGCTATTCATTCAAAGAGTGCGTAATAGCTCACTAGTCGAGTGACCCTGCGCCGAAAATGTACCGGGGCTAAAACAATTTACCGAAGCTGTGGATACCTTTAATGGTATGGTAGGAGAGCGTTCTATGTGTGAAGAAGGTATACCGTGAGGAGTGCTGGAACGCATAGAAGTGAGAATGCCGGTATGAGTAGCGAAAGACAGGTGAGAATCCTGTCCACCGTAAGACTAAGGTTTCCAGGGGAAGGCTCGTCCGCCCTGGGTTAGTCGGGACCTAAGGAGAGACCGAAAGGTGTATCCGATGGACAACAGGTTGATATTCCTGTACTAGAGTATGTAGTGATGGAGGGACGCAGTAGGCTAACTAAAGCGTGCGATTGGAAGTGCACGTCTAAGCAGTGAGGTGTGAATTGAGTTAAATGCTTAGTTCTATAACATTGAGCTGTGATGGGGAGCGAAGTTTAGTAGCGAAGTTAGTGATGTCACACTGCCAAGAAAAGCTTCTAGCGTTAAACATACTCTACCCGTACCGCAAACCGACACAGGTAGTCGAGGCGAGTAGCCTCAGGTGAGCGAGAGAACTCTCGTTAAGGAACTCGGCAAAATGACCCCGTAACTTCGGGAGAAGGGGTGCTGACTTCGGTCAGCCGCAGTGAATAGGCCCAAGCAACTGTTTATCAAAAACACAGCTCTCTGCTAAATCGTAAGATGATGTATAGGGGGTGACGCCTGCCCGGTGCTGGAAGGTTAAGAGGAGTGCTTAGCGTAAGCGAAGGTATGAATTGAAGCCCCAGTAAACGGCGGCCGTAACTATAACGGTCCTAAGGTAGCGAAATTCCTTGTCGGGTAAGTTCCGACCCGCACGAAAGGCGTAATGATTTGGGCACTGTCTCAACGAGAGACTCGGTGAAATTTTAGTACCTGTGAAGATGCAGGTTACCCGCGACAGGACGGAAAGACCCCATGGAGCTTTACTGCAGTTTGATATTGAGTGTCTGTGCCACATGTACAGGATAGGTAGGAGCCATAGAGATCGGGACGCCAGTTTCGATGGAGGCGATGTTGGGATACTACCCTTGTGTTATGGCCACTCTAACCCGGATAGGTGATCCCTATCGGAGACAGTGTCTGACGGGCAGTTTGACTGGGGCGGTCGCCTCCTAAAAGGTAACGGAGGCGCCCAAAGGTTCCCTCAGAATGGTTGGAAATCATTCGCAGAGTGTAAAGGTATAAGGGAGCTTGACTGCGAGAGCTACAACTCGAGCAGGGACGAAAGTCGGGCTTAGTGATCCGGTGGTTCCGTATGGAAGGGCCATCGCTCAACGGATAAAAGCTACCCTGGGGATAACAGGCTTATCTCCCCCAAGAGTTCACATCGACGGGGAGGTTTGGCACCTCGATGTCGGCTCGTCGCATCCTGGGGCTGTAGTCGGTCCCAAGGGTTGGGCTGTTCGCCCATTAAAGCGGCACGCGAGCTGGGTTCAGAACGTCGTGAGACAGTTCGGTCCCTATCCGTCGCGGGCGTAGGAAATTTGAGAGGATCTGCTCCTAGTACGAGAGGACCAGAGTGGACTTACCGCTGGTGTACCAGTTGTCTCGCCAGAGGCATCGCTGGGTAGCTATGTAGGGAAGGGATAAACGCTGAAAGCATCTAAGTGTGAAACCCACCTCAAGATGAGATTTCCCATAACTATATGTTAGTAAGAGCCCTGAGAGAAGATCAGGTAGATAGGTTAGGAGTGGAAGTTGTGTGAGCAATGGAGCGGACTAATACTAATAGCTCGAGGACTTATCCAAAAAGTAACTGAGGATATTTACAGCTGGTTAGATTTTTGTTAGAATATAGGTATTCAATTTTGAATGTTCATCATTCAGAGTTAAGTGACGATAGCCTAGGAGATACACCTGTACCCATGCCGAACACAGAAGTTAAGCCCTAGAACGCCGGAAGTAGTTGGGGGTTGCCCCCTGTGAGATATGGTAGTCGCTTAGC
>NZ_JWAK01000027.1:0-25391 GCF_001069335.1 Streptococcus sp. 1171_SSPC | reverse complement strand
AAACAATTAAGAGGCTAGGACTTTTGTCCCAGCCTCTTTTTTTATCAAATTTATGAGGGGCTTAGTCACCTAAACCGATGCGTTCGAAGATTTCATCCACCCGTTTAGTGTAGTAAGTTGGGTTGAAGATTTCATCGATTTCTTCTTGAGTAAGACGTGATGTCACTTCTGGATCTGCTTCAAGAAGTGGTTTGAAATCTACTTGGTTATCCCATGATTGAGCTGTCTTTGGTTGAACAAGGTCGTAAGCTTGCTCACGTGTCATACCTTTTTCAATCAAAGTCAACATCGCACGTTGGCTGAAGATCAAACCAAATGTAGAGTTCATGTTGCGGATCATGTTTTCAGGGAAGACTGTCAAGTTCTTAACGATGTTTCCGAAACGGTTGAGCATGTAGTCGATCAAGATGGTTGTATCTGGTGCGATGATCCGCTCAGCTGATGAGTGAGAGATATCGCGTTCGTGCCAAAGGGCTACGTTTTCATAAGCTGTGACCATGTGACCACGGATCACACGTGCAAGACCTGTCATGTTTTCAGAACCGATTGGATTGCGTTTGTGAGGCATTGCTGAAGATCCTTTTTGACCTTTGGCAAAGAACTCTTCTACTTCACGTTGTTCAGATTTTTGAAGACCACGGATTTCAGTCGCCATACGCTCGATCGATGTTGCGATGCTAGCGAGAACTGCAAAGTACTCAGCGTGAAGGTCACGAGGAAGGACCTGTGTCGAGATTTCTTGAGCACGGATACCAAGCTTATCACAGACGTATTTTTCAACGAATGGTGGGATGTTGGCAAAGTTACCAACCGCACCCGAAATCTTACCAGCTTCCACACCAGCAGCCGCATGCTCGAAACGTTCGATGTTCCGTTTCATTTCGCTGTACCAAGTTGCCAATTTCAAACCAAAAGTTGTCGGCTCAGCGTGCACCCCGTGGGTACGACCCATCATGATAGTGAACTTGTGTTCTTTCGCTTTGTCAGCGATGATGTTAAGGAAGTTTTCAAGATCCTTACGGATGATATCGTTGGCTTGTTTGTAGAGGTAACCATAGGCCGTATCCACCACGTCGGTAGAAGTCAACCCATAGTGGACCCACTTGCGCTCTTCACCAAGCGTTTCAGAAACCGCACGTGTGAAGGCAACCACATCGTGGCGAGTCTCCTGCTCGATTTCCAAAATACGGTCGATGTCAAAGTCTGCTTTTTCACGAATCAAAGCCACATCTTCCTTAGGGATTTCTCCCAATTCAGCCCAAGCTTCGTCAGCCAAGATTTCCACCTCAAGCCAAGCACGGTATTTATTTTCTTCAGTCCAAATATTCGCCATTTCTGGGCGACTATATCTATCAATCATGTTTAATTTTCCTTTCTTTTGATGTTTCACTTATGTGGGGCGGACGTCAGCAGCTTCCTCCGGAATCTCATGACTAAATCTTGAGCCTCTAGTCTCAAGATTTCCGTCGCTTACGCTTTCCCCACGGCGTGAAACATCCGTTTAACGAACAAAAGTCGTTTTATTAAAATTCTTCTTTCCCAATCCACACTGATGGATAATGATCCAGTGTATTCAAATCCGTATCTAACGGTAGATCATAGATGGCTAAATAGTTTTCAGGATATTGTGTAACTAGCTCTTCATACTTAGCTTTCACTTTTTCATGATCACTACTAGCATACAAGACTTCGACGACTGCTCCAGTCTTATCTTTTTCAACAAATGCGTTGACGATGAGTTGAATCATAAAACCTCCTAAATCGAAATTCCCTTCATATTTGCTTCCAGAATAGGCATCTTCACACCTAACTCCTGACCAGTCTGATAGACACTTTGACAACAATAGAAGATATCCTGTTTATCATTGTGTAAGGTCATAATTTTTCGAGTCAGCTCATTTTTCGCAAACATGATTTTCATGGCTTTTCCGGCTATCCAAGCAGGGATTTTGTATGGCAAGAGCTCGGCTTTATAAAGCTTCAAATTCACGCCACGCGCTTCTACAACTTTCAAAGCCTCTCGAATGGCCTTGATGGCTAATGATAATTCCGAAGAACTATTCATCAAGTTCAAAGCCAATTCTTCTGGATTTTCCAGATTTCCCGAACGTGCGGCTGTCGAAGTAACACCTGCGTTAATCGCCATGTGAATCCAAATCCACTCGACCATATCATGAGGCACTTCCCACTTCAAATCTGCAGAAGTCAGTAAAGTTGTCAGATCAGCATAGTTAGAAATCTGTGCTTTTTGCTCACCTTCTAGCATTAAATGGTCGAACAAGACACCATCCAAATGGTCCTCCTGCATGTGACCTCCAGCTGTTGGAAAAGCTAAAATATAGTCATAATCTCCTGCCCACTCTTGGACCTCTTTTCGAGTATCCCAAAAATTACAGAAGAAAACAAGGGTGCCTTTGATATTATTTTTTAGCAAGGTCTCCACAGCCTCTTTGACAAGCCCATGACGCACACTCAGAAAAATAAAATCATATTCCGAATCAGCTTCTGCCACACGAACCTCATAGGTATCGTGTTTGTTCTCACCCTTGGAATGATAGCGACCATCTAGTAGATCAACCGACAATTCCTTCGGAGCAGTGCTTTTCTTACTATCTCTCAGTACGTGCTCTACTTGATGGCCTGCTTTTTGAAAGGCGTAGGCATAAGTGGTCCCGATGACTCCAAGTCCTAGAATCGCTATTTTCACTTAAAAATCAATTCCTTTCCAGCAGTAGTTGTCTGGCTTCTCTTGTCGATTTTTCACCTGCGACAAGCCTAGTCAACCTTGCAGGGGTAAGACGACGGACCTTATTGCTGGGGTCCTGTCTTACTCCCCAAACTCCTCAACCTTATCTGGTTCAATACTAAACAAAGTCACATGTCCCATTTTGCGGTTGTGCTTTGCTTCTAGTTTACCATATAAGTGGAGGTGAGCGCTTGGATTTTCTGTCACATATGTTTCAGCAGCCTCGACGTGTTGGCCGAGAACATTGAGCATAACAGCTGGTGCATGGAGGTGAATAGCAGGAAGTGGTGCTCCGAGAACGCCCAAGATATGCGTGTCAAACTGTGAAAAGTCACAGGCTTCAATTGAGTAGTGACCTGAATTATGTGGGCGAGGCGCGATTTCGTTGACGATAATGTCATCAGCTGTCGCAAACATTTCCACGCAAAGGGTTCCAGAAAGGTTGAGTTGTTCTGCAATTCGCACTGCCATGGCCTTGGCTTTTTCAGCTAGATTTTCAGAAATGCGAGCGGGCACAATGGTTTTTGAAAGAATGTTGTTGCGGTGGATATTTTCCTGAACGGGAAAGACTGTCACGTCCTTGCCGTTACCTGACACGATGACCGAAATTTCAAGGTCAAAGTTGACGAACTCTTCTAAAACGCAGTCTGCTGAATCAGCTAAAGCATAGGCCTCTTCCAAATCTGCTTCTGAACGAATGACCTTCTGACCATGGCCATCGTAGCCACCGGTCGCCGTCTTGAGGACATAGTTTTTAGACAGGTCGATATCTGCCAAGTCTTGGCTTGAGGTCACGACCTTGTAAGGTGCTACAGTGACTTGGGCCTTGTTAGAAAGAAAGTCCTTCTCAAAAATACGGTTTTGGGAGATGCGGAGTAGGTCTGTCCCTTGTGGAAGCTGACCATCCTTGATAACGGGGTCCAAACCGTCAGCATCCACATTTTCAAATTCATAAGTGAGAATATCACAACGCTCTGCCAACTGACGAAGAGCATCCACGTCGTCGTATGGGGCTACGATGATTTCTGCCACGCGAGAGGCTGGGCAATCAGCTGCTGGGTCCAACGCGATAACCTTGTGTCCCATGTAGATAGCTGAGATCGCCATCATCTGACCGAGTTGACCACCACCGATGATACCAATGGTTTTAGTTGAGCTCATTTGTAGACTCCTCTGCAATTTTTCCTTGTTCTTCAGCAAAATCCGCCAAAGCTGTCGCAATAGCCTGATCCTCTACTGAAAGGAGACGAAGGGCAAAGAGGGCAGCGTTAGTCGCACCGGCTTCACCGATTGCCATGGTTGCGACTGGCACTCCACCTGGCATTTGAACGATAGAATAAAGAGAATCCACACCGCTAAGGGCACGAGACTTGACAGGTACCCCGATAACTGGAAGGGTTGTTTTAGCAGCAACCATCCCTGGTAAGTGAGCAGCGCCACCTGCACCCGCGATGATGACCTTGATGCCACGGCTACGTGCTTCTTCGGCATGTTTGAACATGAGGTCCGGTGTACGGTGTGCGGAAACAACCTTCTTTTCGTAAGCGATGCCGAAGTTGTCAAGGACTTCAGCAGCTTTTTGCATGGTTGCCCAGTCGGATTTTGAGCCCATGATGATGGAAATTACTGGTTTAGTCATAATTTTTCCTTTTTCTTTTTTTGATAATGTTCTTAGGTGGTGGGGACGGAAGCAAACCTTCGGTTTCATTCCTAAACTTTGAGCCTAAGGTCTCAAAGTTTCCCCCGACCAGAACAGGATCTGTTCTGGTCTTTTCACCACGGCGACCATCATCGTGTTTGGCGACTTCGTCGCCTAATATAGCATTGATATTCGAAAACTCGAAGAAAATCATAGAGTGACAAGGCAAAGCGACGAAGATAGAACTAAAGTTCATCAAGGAGATTTAACACAGTCAATCGAAGATTTTCAAAGAGTTTTATTTATTCGCCTTGCTACCGATATCCTTACGGTAGAACAGGCCTTTTGTGTTTTGTTTGTTGAGTTCGTTGTAGATAATGTTTTGGCTGTCTTTGACGGTGTCTGCTGTGGTAACCAGCATGTAGACGCGTCCGCCGTTTGAGAGAAGCTCTTGTCCATTTTCAGCGAATTCGGCACCGGCATAGTAAGTGATGATATCACCATCTGTCTTGGCTGGAAGCTTGACACCCTTCTCATAAGCGAGTGGGTAGCCGTTGGATGCTACAACCACGCCCAGTGTCACCCCCTTGTCCGTCCAAGTGATGGCCGGCTCTTTGCCATCCAAAATGTCAGTGATGTTTTGTGCAAAGTCAGATGTCAAACGAGGCAAGATAATTTGCGTTTCAGGATCACCAAAACGAGCGTTGAACTCGATAACTTTCGGTCCATCAGCTGTCAAGATAAGCCCCGCGTAAAGGACACCAAGATACGGACGCCCTTCTTTGATCATGCCTTCAAGAACTGGCTTGACAATGGTGTCAATCGCTGTGTCAACCACGCTTTGTGGCAAGTGAGGAACTGGTGCATAGGCCCCCATCCCACCAGTGTTAGGACCCTTGTCGCCATCATAAGCACGTTTGTGGTCCTGAGCCGTTGGCATAATGTAGAACTTGTCCCCATTGACAAAGGCAAAGAGAGAGAACTCTTCTCCATCAAGGAATTCCTCGATGACCACACGCGCACCTGAATCACCGAATTTATTGTCCAACAGCATCTCGTGAGCCGCTTCAACGGCTTGCTCAACTGTCTCCGCAACGACGACACCTTTCCCAAGGGCCAAACCGTCTGCCTTGACGACGATTGGAGCGCCTTTTTCTTCGATGTAGGCCTTGGCTTCCTCGAAATCTGAAAAGGTCCCATAGGCTGCTGTCGGAACGTCGTATTTGACCATGATTTCCTTGGCAAAATCCTTAGACCACTCCAGCTCAGCCGCAGCCTTAGTCGGACCAAAGGCTTTGAGTCCAGCTGCATTGAAGTCATCCACGATTCCAGCCGCAAGGGCATCATCTGGACCGATAAAGGTCCAAGCAATCTCATTGACTTTTGCGAAGTCAATCAGCTTAGAATGTTCGGAAATTCCGATATTGATCAAATCCAGACCATCTAATCGCATCCCGTCATTACCAGGAGCCACAAAAACCTGCTCAACGTCTTTAGACTCCAACAATTTCTTGGCAATCGCATGCTCACGACCGCCAGATCCAACAACCAAAAGTTTCATCTCGAACCTCTTTTGCGAATTATTTTATTAAATTATATCATAATCGTTCGTTTTATTCTAATATTTCAAGGAATATCCGATGATTTTCATTAGAAAACAAACTTTTTTCATTATTTTTTAAATTTCTGCTCCTTTTTACGAATATTATAATTGAGACCTCTAATATTTTTTAAAAAAGGAGTTTTATGCAGAGAATAAAGAAACTACTCTTGGCAGCTTGTCTTTTCTGGGCAGGAGCTTCACAAGTTGCAAGAGCAGACCAAAACGTCAATTATATCTACAAGGAAAAAGGACAATTAGTTGTCCACCTCGGGACCATTCCAGATCGCTTCCAAAGCGTTAGCGTCCCCATTTGGTCCGAGCAAAATGGCCAGGACGACCTCATTTGGTATCCTGTCCAACGAGGAGAAAATGGGTTTGATTTGCAAGTACCTCTGACTAATCATTTGGATCAAGCAGGACTTTATCACATCCATGTCTACGGGATCCATTCTAACGGAAATATTGAAGGACTGTTTCCTCTACAGACAATCATTGAAGAAAAAGATCTGACTTCTTCCCAACCCAAGATTACAGTCCGACCTAGCACTGCACAGCTATTTGAGATCCAACTCCAGCTTTTTGAAGATGTGGAGGAGGTCTTCTTTCCCATCTGGTCTGAACAAGATGGCCAAGACGACTTGATCTGGTATCCCGCAAAAAGAACGGCACCTGGTCGCTACCAATTATCCTTCAATGCCGAGAAACATACAGGGAAAGGAACCTTTCATCTCCACGTCTACCAAAAAGACAAGGGGCACTTAAAAGGCCTGCTTGCCACTGAATTTCAGGTCGAGCGGGTCAAACCTGCTCCACTGGTCACTCAACCGGATAATTACTATCCCGTCGGCGAATGTACCTGGGCGGCAAAAGAGCTAGCTCCTTGGTCACAAAACTGGTGGGGAAACGGTGGCATGTGGGCAGCTAGTGCACGCGCTGCGGGCTTCCGGACAGGAAATACCCCAGAGGTCGGTGCTATCGCCTGTTGGGATAATGGAGGCTATGGCCACGTTGCAGTCGTGACGGAGGTCGAACATGATCAAAAAATCCAAGTAAAAGAAGCTAATTACAATGGAAATCGGACCATCAACAATTTCCGTGGCTGGTTTGACCCCACGAATGTTGTCTGGGGAACAGTCAGCTATATCTATCCAAATTAAGGAATTCCTAACCAGAACAAAAGGCGCTCATCAATCGATGAGTGCCTTTTTAGATTAATGTCTGAAGTGACGAACACCTGTAAAGATCATGGTCAAACCATATTTATCAGCCGCTTCGATTGACTCTTGGTCACGGACTGATCCACCCGGTTGGATGATAGCCTTAATTCCTGCCTTAGCGATTTCTTCTACGTTATCCGCAAATGGGAAGAAGGCATCTGAAGCAAGGACAGCACCGTCAAGGCGGTCTTTAGCTTGGTCAATAGCGATGCGGACAGATGCCACACGGTTGGTTTGACCAGGGCCAACACCAAGTGTCATGTGGTCGTTGGTCACGATGATCCCATTTGATTTGACGTACTTGATAGCCTTCCAAGCAAACTCAAGAGCTGTCGCTTCTGTCTCCGTTGGTTGGCGTTTGGTCACTACTTGCCAGTCAGCTGGACTTTCTTTGACAACGTCTTGATTTTGAACGAGGAGACCACCAACAACACCAGTGTATTCTGCTTCCACTTCGCTAGCATCTTGAGCATCAAACGGCAACGCAAGAATCCGCAAGTTTTTCTTCTTAGTTGTCAAGATTTCAAGCGCTTCATCTGTGTAGCTTGGTGCAATGATGATTTCAAGGAAGACTCCATGCATTTTTTGAGCCGTCGTAGCGTCTACCTCACGGTTGAGAACGACGATTCCACCGAAGATGGATACTGGGTCAGACTCATAAGCGTAGTCCCAAGCAGTTTCAATATCATCAGCTTGACCAATCCCACATGGGTTCATATGTTTCAAAGCCACAACGGTTGGACGGTCTTTGAAATCACGGATGATCCGAATCGCAGCATCCGCATCGCGGATATTATTGAAGGACAATTCTTTCCCGTTGAGCTGTTTCGCGGATGCAATCGAATAATCCGTTGGCAAGGCCTTTTGGTAGAAGTCTGCGTCTTGTTGAGGGTTTTCCCCGTAACGCATGGCTTGCTTGAGATCATAAGTCAAAGTAAGTTTTTCAGGTTTTTCTTCACCCACTTGAGCAGTGAAGTATTCTGCGATCAAAGCATCATAGGCTGCTGTGTGGCGGAATACTTTTGCTGCCAAACGTTGGCGAGTTTCATAAGAGGTTTCGCCATTTGCTGCCAATTCGTCAAGCACAACAGCATAGTCAGTAGGGTCTACCACGACTGTGACGCTAGCGTGGTTCTTCGCTGCTGAACGAAGCATGGATGGACCACCGATATCGATGTTTTCAACTGCATCAGCGTAAGTCACGTCTGGTTTGAGGATGGTTTCCTTAAATGGGTAAAGGTTGACCACCACAAGGTCGATCAACTCAATCTTGTTGTCCTTAGCAGCCTCTAGGTGGCTATCGAGGTCACGACGAGCGAGGAGACCGCCATGGATATTTGGGTGGAGAGTCTTGACACGACCATCCATCATTTCTGGGAAACCAGTCACATCATCGATAGCAATGGTATTAACACCAGCATTATCAAGGGCAACTTTAGTACCACCAGTTGAGATGATGTCCCAACCAAGTTTCTTGAGTTCTTGGGCAAATTCAACAATGCCCGCTTTATCTGAAACACTAATTAGTGCGCGTTTAGTCATTCTATTCCTCTTTCTTTAGATCCAACCGCATAGCGACTTCGTTATTTTCTTCTATAAATCCTGTTTCCTGAAAACCCAAACTAGTCAGCAGGTACTTCATTTTTTCATTTCCAACCACATAATCTGCGATAATATGATTGCAATCTCTATCCATCTGAGCCTCTTTGATCAGAACTTCCAAGGCTTTTCGTCCATAACCTTTTCCTTGGTACTGCTGGCCAATCATTATCCGCCAGATAAAGTATTCTGCCTCATCCTTATCTATTTCCAACAGTAGAAAACCAACTACTAGCTCATTCCAATAGATTGCCATGGGAAACACATCCCCATTCTCTCGGTAGAGCCATGCGTCAGCTAAAGAACGCTCATTGGGAGCTACAAAACGCGCTCGTTCATCAGCATCAGATATTTTCAAATCCAGCACTGCCTGAAAACTGCTCTCATCTACTAATTTCAGATTAATCATTTTTCTCCTTTTGAATAAATAGGATTTTGAGGTGATTAAAGACTAATCTAACTCATATAAAAGGTAGTTATCAAAATTTATGATTCCTTTGAGGTAATCTCGGTCTGCTTTAGACAACTCAAATTCTGGAAAGGTCGCAATTAAACTGGACAAATAAAAATAATTCGGGTGCCGACGATAAGAAAAACCTGCTTGACCGAATTTTCCTTGACAAAAATCATAGGCAAGTTTTAATTCTTGACTTGTGACACCGTCTAAAATTTTATCTAACTCTGAAAGCTGACTTTTATCAGTATTTTCTATCATAGCTTTCACTGTATTTACTAAAACAAAAAGAAAATCCTTAGTATTATCCAGTAGGATTGGTCTGTTAGATAACTTATTCTTTAACTCCATATAGTATTGGTCCATAATCATTTCTTCCTCTCCACTCCCAAACTATCCAAGACTTCCGGATAGAGCTTGTACTCTGTTTCGTGGATGCGCGTTTCGAAAGTAGCAAGGGTATCCCCTTCAAGGCGTGGTACACGGACTTGTTTGATGACCTTACCGGTATCAACACCAGAGTCCACCCAGTGAATGGTCACACCGCTCTCAGCTACACCTGCATTCCAAGCATCCTCAATACCATGAGCACCTGGAAATTCCGGAAGATAGGCTGGGTGAATATTGATAATTCGACCTTCATAAGCTGCTAGTAAGGTTGGGCCAACGATTTTCATGTAGCCTGCGAGGCAAACCAAGTCAATCTGATGTTTATCCAAAAGTTCGACAATGGCTCCTTCATAGTCTGCCTTGTTCTCAAACTCTTTGAGTTCAAAGGCATAGGTTAATACCCCTAGCTTTTCGGCACGTTCTATGACATAGGCATCCCGGTGATCTGAAAAAACAAATTCTACTGGAAATTGTTCCGCGATCACCTGGAAGTTTGAACCATTTCCGGAAGCAAAAACAGCAATTTTTTTAGCCATTATTTTATCACCACATTTGCATCTGTCTTCTTGACAATCCGACCAATTTCATAAACAGGTTCGTCAAGAAGTTCTTTGACACGTTCCACATTTTCTAGTTTGACCGCAAGCATGAGACCAATACCCATGTTGAAGATTTCAAACATTTCTTCATGTTTGATTTGGCCATATTTTTCAAGGGCTTTGAAAATCGGAAGAACTGGCACTTTGCTTTCATCAATTTCAGCAGCCAAGTCATCTGAGAACATACGTGGTACATTTTCGATGAAACCACCACCTGTGATATGGGCGATTCCGTTGACCAATTCTTCTTTGATGAGCGGTATAACAGCCTTAACGTAGATACGAGTTGGTTCAAGAAGAACGTCTTTAAGTTTCTTGCCTTCTAACTCAGGTAATACTTCTTCACCTGTGTAATCCGCAAAGACACGACGCACGAGTGAGTAACCATTTGAATGGATACCACTTGATGCAAGGCCAAGAATCACATCCCCCTCAGCTACTTTTGAACCGTCGATAATTTGAGATTTTTCTGCAACACCGACAGCAAACCCAGCCAAGTCATAGTCGTCTTCGCCATACATACCAGGCATTTCAGCAGTTTCCCCACCGATGAGGGCTGCTCCAGCCTGCACACACCCTTCAGCTACACCAGCAACGACTTGTTCCAATTTAGCTGGTTCATTTTTACCAGTTGCGACGTAGTCCAAGAAGTAGAGGGGCTCTGCACCTGCAGCGATGATATCGTTGACACACATAGCCACACAGTCCTGACCGATTGTATCGTGCTTATCGTACTTGATGGCCAGCATGATCTTAGTTCCGACACCGTCCGTACCTGAGATCAAAACAGGCTCTTTGACACCTGTTTTTGAAAGGTCAAACATGCCACCGAAACCACCAAGAGCTCCCATAACACCCGCACGTTCCGTACGTGCCACGTGTTTTTTGATCCGTTCAACAACTTCATAACCCGCTTCAACATCTACACCAGACTGCGCGTAAGCATTTTTGTTTGTCATTTGTTCATTCCTTTTCTTTTTTTGAGAAAGATTGCGACGTATTTTTAGATAAACCATCTTTTTATCTAAAAATACTAGTCAGGTCTCTAGCTTTGATCCCATAGGACAAAGCGTCTACTGACAAATGCTTTAGCTTTTAGTCAGTAGTGAGACGTGGAGCGTATGCATTCTTATTTGTCATTTGTTTATTCCTTTTTCTCTTCCTAGAGTCTACTGTGATTGATCAGATTCACTTGCAAACATTCCTAATAAAAGGAGGTCTGCTCATTCAAGCTTTCCAAATAGCGTTCTTCGTAGTCATATAAAGGTGTTGGGTATTTCCCATCGAAGTAAGCTACACAAAGACCACCGTTTGGTGCATCGGTATCAATACCAATAGAATCAATCAAGCCATCAATGGACAAGTAGGTCAAGCTATCCGCACCAATAATCTCACAAGTTTCCTCTACTGTATGGTTGGCTGCGATCAGCTCCTCGCGGCTCTGAATATCAATTCCGTAGAAACATGGATAAGCCAGAGCTGGACTGGCAATTGCCACATGGACTTCAGTAGCCCCTGCTTCTTTCAACAATTTCACAATCCGACGAGAGGTCGTTCCACGTACAATAGAATCATCAATCATGACAACCCGTTTGCCTTTCACGACCCCAGATACGGCAGAGAGCTTCATCCGCACTCCTTGTTCCCGCAATTCCTGAGTCGGTTGGATAAAGGTCCGTTGGACATACTGATTCTTGATCAAGCCCATTTCATTTGGCAGACCGGATTCTTCCGCAAAGCCCATGGCCGCACTGAGAGAGGAGTTGGGAACCCCCACTACAATATCTGCTTGGTTCTTAAATTCTCGTGCTAACTGAGCGCCCATCCGCTTGCGAGCCGTATGGACGTTGACTCCTTGGATATTGGAATCAGGACGAGCAAAATAGATATACTCCATAGAACAAATCGCTAGTTGAGTATCATCCGTATAGCGATCATAGGTAATACCATTTTCATCGAAAATCACGAGCTCACCAGGATGCACATCTCGAATCCATTCTGCCCCAATCACCTCAAAGGCACAGGTTTCCGAAGAAACAACCAAGGCACCATTGGCCATTTTCCCGATAGAAAGAGGACGGAAGCCATTTGGGTCCAACGCCGCGATCAGCTTATCTTCAAACAGCATCAGATAAGCAAACCCACCTTTGACCGTATTGAGTGCTTCCTTGATTTTCCCCATAAAGGAAGGGTTGTGGCTCCGACGGATCAAGTGGGCCAGAATTTCTGAGTCAGAGGTCGAGCTAAAGATGGCTCCATTTTTTTCTAATTCCGATTTGAGCGATTGGGCATTGGTCAAATTCCCATTATGGGCCAGACCAAACTGCGTATCGTGAAAGCGGAAGAGGAAGGGTTGGATGTTATCCACAGACGCTTCCCCCGCTGTCGCATAGCGAACATGTCCAATAGCAGAAGATCCTGTCAATTTTTCAAGATTTAAAGGATTCCGAAAGACTTCTGAAAGCAGACCTGTATCCCGATGGCGTCTCAAGGTTCCTTGGTCATTGGCCAAGATGCCTGCCCCTTCTTGTCCCCGGTGTTGGAGACTGTGAAGGCCAAAATAGGTGAGTTTTGCTGCGTCTGGATGTCCCCAAATCCCAAAGACTCCACACTCTTCATTAAGAGATTTTACTTCGTATGTCATGTTGTATACCTTTTATTTTCCAGTAAAGTATTGAACCGCTGATGCAAAAAGATGTTGATCTTTATTTCCTGGAATATTTTGGAAGAGACCGTCTTCAAAACGTTCTGAGTGACCCATCTTCCCGATGATTTGACCGTTCTTGCTGGTAATTCCTTCGATGGCATGGACAGAACCATTTGGATTGTATTTAGAATCCATGCTTGGTTGGCCCTCAAAATCAACGTATTGGCTAAAGATTTGACCATTGTCACGAAGCTCTGCGAATTCCTCAGCTGTCACGACAAACTTCCCTTCACCGTGTGATACTGGGATAGCGTGGATGTCTCCAACTTCTACTCCCGCAAGCCATGGTGAGTTGGTATTGGCAATCCGTGTTTCCACCATCTTAGCCACGTGTTGGTTGGCATCATTGTAGAAGAGGGTTGGACTGGTACTGCTTGCATCTTCAAAGTTACCGTATGGAAGGAGACCTGATTTGACAAGAGCTTGGAATCCATTACAGATACCGATGATCAAGCCACCGCGTTCGATGAAGCTATCAATAGCCGAACGAACTTTTTCATTGAGCAAGATGTTAACGATAAATTTAGCTGATCCATCTGGTTCATCCGCTGCTGAGAAGCCACCTGCAAAGAAGATAATGTTGGCTTTTTCAATGTTGTCAACCATGGTGTCAACAGACTTGACAATCACCTCTTCATTCAGTGTGACAAATGGTACCAAGTTAACTTTTGCGCCTTCTTTTTCAAAGGCCTTAGCTGAATCGTACTCAGAGTTGGTACCTGGGAATACTGGGATGTAAACCACTGGTGTATCAACTGTTTCTTTAGCTTTAATCACAGCATCTGTTGCTACAGCAGGTACTTCTTCCAACTCAGTTGCTTGTGCAAATTCCGTTGGGTAAACTTCTTCCAATTTACCTTGGAAAGCACTGTCAAGTTTGTGTCCATCAAGCGTTACACCATTGACAGTAAGTGTAAAGTCAGCTACTGTTTGTCCGATCTTAGCAACACCTGCAATTTCTTCAGTCGATGTGAAGACGAATCCACCCAATTGGGCTGTCAAGCTAGTGTCAAGGTCAGCTAATTCGACGTTTGCTCCGATATGGTTCCCAAATGTTGCAAGGGCAAGAGCTTCAACCACACCACCATATTTAACAGCTGATGCGGCTGTCACTTTGTGGTCAGCTTGGATAGCTTCAAATTGAGCAAAGTTCGACTTGATGAGTCCAAAGTCAATTTCTTGTGCCAAAGCATGACCAGGAATGTAGTAAATATTTTCACCAGCAACTTTAAATTCTGGAGAAAGAACCTTACGGCTATCCGCAGTTGTTACCCCAAAAGCAACCAAGGTTGGTGGTACTGTCAATTCTTCAAAGGTACCAGACATCGAGTCTTTACCACCGATAGATGGCAAACCAAGTTGAATCTGAGCTTCAATGGATCCAAGAAGAGCTGATACTGGTTGGCCAAAACGCTCTGCTTGTTTATCCATCCGCTCGAAGTATTCTTGATAAGAGAACCGAGCCTTAGACCAGTTGGCACCAGCAGCAACCAAACGAGCAGTTGCTTCGATGACCGCATAAGCAGCACCATGATATGGAGACCATTCGGCGATATAAGGGTTAAATCCTTGCGCCATAACAGAAGCAGTTGTTGTCACGCCATGTTGGACTGGCAATTTCTGTACAGAAGCTTCCGTTGGTGTAATTTGGTAGCGACCACCGAGTGGGTGATTGACTGTTGAACGACCAACTGAACTATCAAAGATGGTTTGTAACCCTTTTTGACTGGCATGGTTAAGGTCAGCCAGGACTTCAAGAGTATCAGCTTCAAGGGTTGCAGCAGATGTTTGACGTTCTTCTGGAAGCTTAACATCCTTGTCAACCACCTTAGCATCTACAACCACACGTACACCGTTTGTATCAAGGAAACGACGTTCCAAATCAACGATGGTTTCACCATTCCAGTGCATGACAAGATTTGGTTTCTCCGTCACTGTTGCAACGACAACAGCATCAATATTTTCTTTGTTACATGCTGCGACGAAGGCATCTACATCTTCTGGACGAACCACGACAGCCATCCGTTCTTGAGATTCAGAGATGGCAATTTCTGTACCGTTCAAACCTTGGTATTTCAATGGCACTTTGTCTAGATCAATTTCAAGACCATCTGCCAATTCACCGATCGCCACACAGACACCACCAGCACCAAAGTCATTTGATTTCTTGATCAGACGGGTCACTTCCCCATTACGGAAAAGACGTTGAATCTTACGTTCTTCGATGGCATTCCCTTTTTGAACCTCAGCACCAGCTGTTTCAACAGATTCAACCGTTTGAACTTTAGAAGAACCTGTCGCACCACCGACACCGTCACGTCCAGTCTTCCCACCGAGCAAGATAATCACATCACCTGCTTCAGGTTTTTCACGGACAACATTTTCTTTAGGAGCCGCACCGACAACTGCACCTAGCTCCATACGCTTAGCAACGAAACCTGGGTGGAAGTATTCACGAACATAAGTTGTCGCCAAACCAATTTGGTTACCGTATGAAGAATAACCGTGAGCCGCTGTTTTAGAGATCACTTGTTGTGGCAATTTACCAGCACGAGTTGCTGAAATTGGAGCTGTAATATCACCAGCACCTGAGATACGCATGGCTTGGTAAACGTATGAACGACCTGACAATGGGTCACGAATGGCACCACCAATACAAGTAGCCGCACCACCAAATGGTTCGATTTCAGTTGGGTGGTTGTGGGTTTCATTCTTGAACATAAGAAGCCATGGTTCTTTCACACCATTGACATCCACTTCAATTTCAACAGAGCAGGCATTGATTTCATCAGACACTTCCATGTCATCCAAACGACCATTAGCACGCTCATAACGACCAAAAATAGTGGCCATATCCATCAAGGTTTGAGGTTTTTCCGTACGTCCCAACTCGTCACGCATGGCGATATATTTGTCATAAGTCGCTTGCAATTGTTTTTCAAATTTAGAAGCTGAGAAGTCGATGTTTTTCAACTCAGTCTCGAAAGTTGTATGACGGCAGTGGTCAGACCAGTAGGTATCCAACACCTTCAACTCAGTCTCAGTTGGCACACGTCCAATAGACTTGAAGTAATCTTGAATGAAGAGAAGGTCATCCACTTCCATGGCCAATCCTTGCTCAGCCTTATACTGTGCAAAATCTTCTGCCGTATAAATTTCAAAGAAATCCAAGCTTGGAATGGTCTTGTTAGACTCAGAAAAATCCTGTTTCGCAATACCAACAGTGATATCTTTGAAACGAGAATCCACTGGATTCAAGAGGTAGTTTTTGACAGCTTCCAACTCATTCGCATCAATATCCTTGTTAACCAAGTACAATTGCGCTGTGTTCACTGTTACATCATTTGAACTACCAAGCAAAAGCAAAGCTTCTTGCGAAGATGCTGCCCGTTGGTCAAATTGACCAGGCAAACTTTCGATAGCAAAGAAAGCATAGTTCTCAAGATCAGCCTGAACCGCAGCCTCGTCCAAAACAGTATCAGTCACTTGCTCAGAGAAGATATGTTTTTCCGCACGCGCAAACAAGTCCTCTGCCAAACCAAAGACATCATAAACCTGAACAATCCGAAGATCCTTCAACGTTTTCAACTGAAGATTATGCTGTAATTCTTTTACTAAAGAGTCCGATTTCACACGAAAATCAGCTTTTTTCTCAACGAAAATACGTTTATCCATTTTATTTCCTTTATTTCTATTCAAACATGCTCTTGAAGACGAAGGTTTTCCGTTTCAAAAAGATTACTTCAAGCCCTGCAATTTCTCTAACACAACCTTGTACACATCTGTCAGACTGCCCAAGTCTCTACGGAAAACATCCTTGTCCATATGGTGCCCTTCCGCATCCCAAAGACGGCAGTTATCTGGTGAGAATTCATCTGCCAAGATAATCTTGCCATCCTTATCAAAACCAAATTCCAATTTGAAGTCAATCAAACGAAGACCAATTTGTGCAAACCAATCTTTCAACAATTCATTGATACGACGCGTTTCTTCCTTGATATAAGCAATTTGCTCATCATTGGCAATATCCAAGAACTTGACATGCTCATCATTGATAAAGGGATCATCCAACTCATCATTCTTGTAGTAAAATTCAACGATTGGAGTCTCCAAGTCCAAACCTTCTTCAACGCCAAACCGTTTAGAAAAGGAACCCGCAGTCACATTACGTAGAACAACCTCCAAAGGAATGATAGTAACCTTCTTGTTCAATTGTTCGGTATCAGAAATACGTTCGATAAAGTGCGTCTCTACACCCGCAGCATTCAATTTTTCAAAAATAAGAGACGAAATCTGATTGTTGAGCACACCTTTCCCCTCAATGGTCTCTTTGCGAGCTCCATTCAGCATGGTGGCCTGGTCCTTATAAACGGACTTAATCACATGTTCGTCTTCTGTACTATAAATATCTTTTGCTTTCCCCGTATAAATTAATTGATCGGACATCTTCTTGTTCGCCTTTCATCTTTTATCCCTTTCAGTGTATCACAGAGAGGTTGTTTTTTCAAGTTAAATCCGTATCTTGTTCGCTTGTAACACAAAAATAATAAGAGATTGAATCAAAAAGATTCAACCTCTTATTTTTAGATGCTTATTCGTTCGTAAAAACCGAACTTTATTTGCTTGTTTTCTTCAAAACGTAGTCTACCATATCTCCAACAGTTGCCATGGCATCAATATCCTTGTCTGGAATATTGATTTGATAGGCTTCTTCCAAATAAATAATGTATTCCATGAGATCAACGGAATCCACTTCCAAGTCTTTTCGTAAATCCAAATCCAAAGAGACCTCATAGTCAGATCCCTTATTATCTTGAATCAACCCTTCAACTAGTTTAAAAATTTCTTGATGACGACTCATTTCTCTTCCTCCAATTCTGATAATTCAACCACAGATTTACGAATAACATCTGTTTCCAACATGGTCCGGATCTGGCGAATTGTGCTATAGACAGCCTTGGCATCACTAGAACCATGGGTTTTCACGACAGGGGCTTGCAAGCCAAACAAGACCGCACCTCCAACATCTGAATAATCCAAGGTCTTTTTCAAACCTCGTAGATCATTCTTCAAGAGGAAGGCTCCAATCTTGGCTTTCAACCCACCACCACTAAGGACCGTTTTCAACTGTTTAAAGAGGCCCAGAGCAGTTCCTTCCATAGTCTTAAGGACAGCATTACCTGTAAATCCATCTGTCACAATGACGTCAGCAACTCCATCCATCAAGTCACGCGCTTCCACATTTCCTATAAAATTAAGAGAAGGATCCGCTGCTAATAGTTGATAGGTCTCCTTGCGTAGGGGATCCCCCTTGCTTTCCTCTGTTCCGTTATTTAAGAGACCGATACGAGGCCGCTTAATGCCACGGACATTCTCTGCATAATAGGCTCCCATAATCGCATATTGGTGCAAGTGTGTTGGCGTATTTTCAGCATTTGCCCCCAGATCCAACATATCATAGCCCTTCCCATCAAGGGTAGGAAGAGTCGACATCAAACCTGGACGATCGATGACCTTGATCCGACCGACGATGAAGTAACCAGAGGCAAGAAGAGCTCCTGTATTTCCTGCAGAAAGCATCGCATCCGCTTCCCCATTCTTAACTGCATGCGCTGCTAAGACCATACTTGCTTGCTTTTTCCGACGAATCGCACGAGTTGGCTCATCATCTGAGTTGATTTTCTCATCCGTATGGACGATGGATACCCGTTCAGTTGCCGTTAGGTATTGCTTAATTTTAGCCTCATCCCCATACAAAATGACTTCAATATCCTTAAATTCTTGTATGGCTTGATTGACCCCTTCTACCAGGGCCTGTGGAGCATGATCTCCACCCATTGCATCAACTGCAATTTTTTTCATTTCTTACCTCCAGACTGATCTTTTAAGATCTCTCCCCAGCTTCCCAGGGAATCAATAAATTTCTTAGCTTTAAGATGAATGCCGACATATTCATCATAGAGTTGGTCTAGACACTTTCTCAACTCTTTCTTCATCGCATCATGGATGGAAATCGTCTCTAACTCACTAAATTTCACGGCTTGAAAACGATCTAGCAAATAGAGAGCATTTGGATCCCAGTGGGCCCGTCTTTCGTCACGATCATAATGATCTGGGCAAAGGACACCACCCAAGCGGAATGAAAAATCAAAAGGTAGCCCCACTCGATGACAGACACAACACTCATGGACGTTTAAGGCAACACCAAATCGGGATAAAATCTGCATTTCAAAAATATTGGTCAAGATTTCATAATCCAAGCCCCGATCCATCAATTGCAAGGTCTGCTCTAAAAAAGCAAATAAAGCTGGATCAGGTTGACGATCCTGTATACTAGCATCTGCCAAGGCCAGTATATAGGTTGCGTAGGAAAGACGAAAAAGATCTTGATTAATCCCTTGGAAACTTTGAACCTCATGAATATCTTCGATATAGCTGAGTCCGTCATCATTGATTTTCAGATACATATCCGCTAAAGTCAACGGTTGGATCATAGAATTCAACCGAGAACGATTGGCATGTTTCACGAAAAACATCAGCTTTCCAGCCTGCTCTGTAAAGATCTTAACCAGCTTATCGTCCTCTCGGTAATCCCGATGGTAGAGGACGATGCCACGACTCTCAATGCTCTCCAGCATGTTCTTTCATAAACTCCTTCAACCGACTCATCGCTTCTTGGATCACTTCCATACTTGCTGCATAAGACAAGCGCACATATCCTTCGCCGTAAGGACCAAAAGCCATTCCTGGGATAAAGGCAACAGCCTTTTCTTGGGCTAGGAGCTTCAAAAAATCGAAGGAATTTTGAAGATATCCTTGTGGGATCTTAGCAAAAATATAGAAGGCCCCATCCGGGCGGATAATATCAAAGCCCATGGCAGACATTTCTTTGATGATATAATCTCGACGCTCTATGTATTCCCGTTTCATCGGCTCTGCGTCGTCTTTACCAACCGTTAAGGCTTCAATGGCTGCATACTGGTTCATGGTCCCCGCTGCAGTCACCAAGTACTGATGACTCTTGATTAATTGAGCTGTCAAGGAAGCCGGCGCAAAGATAAAACCGAGTCTCCAGCCTGTCATAGCATGAGACTTTGATAAACCATTGATAATAATGGCTTGGTCCCGTAGATAGGATCCTAAGGAAACGTGAGGCTGTCCTGTATAGGTTAGCTCTGAATAAACTTCGTCACAAATGACAAAGACTTCATATTTCTTCAAGACCCTAGCCAACTCCTGCATCTGCTCCTTAGAGTAGGTAACACCTGTCGGATTAGCTGGGTAGTTGAGAATAACCGCCTTGACGCGATCCCCTTGCTCTTCTATGGCCTTTTCTAAAGCCTCAGGGCTGAGGATAAAGCGATTGCCTGTCGTATCAATTTCGACGACACTAGCCCCCATCAGTTTAATAATAGGTTCGTAACCAGGATAAGCTGGTGCTGGTAAGAGCACTACATCTCCTGGTTCCAATATAGCGGTCAAGGTCGCAGAAAGGGCCTCCGTTGCCCCAATCGTGACCAAAATTTCATCCTCTGGTCGATACTGTAGGTTATATTTTTCAGCTACAAACTGACTAGCAGCTTCACGTAGAGCTAGCAAACCACTCATCCCCGTATAATGGCTCTGGTTAGCGTCAATAGCCGCTTTTGCTGCTTCCTTTACATGATCTGGCGTCGTAAAATCTGGCTCACCCAAGGTTAAACGTAAGACACCTGGAATAGAAGAAATGGCTTGGTCAAACTGACGAATCAAAGAAATCTCGATTCGATTCAAATTTTGATTAAACCGTTTTGTTAAATCCATAGCCACCTCCAAAAAAAGTTCTATCACCATTATACTATAAATAGAAAACCATCGCAAAAAAGGGGCTAGCCCCAACTAAAATGATACAATAATGACCTTTCTCATCAAAAAAGGACTTAGCAAATGCTAAATCCTCTCATTGAATAAGGTTCACCAAATCATTTTTATTCTTGACCACGTGTTGCAACATAATTCAACTGATCACCATGTTTCGCCAAGAAATCCTTCATTTCCGAATCCGGAATTTGACGAAGGTAGAGATTGGAACGGATCGTTTCATCTTCTTCACGACAAGTAGACAAGACTAAGTACTTATCAGAAGCTTTGATTTTAATATTTAGATTCTTTGTCCGCGATCCTTCATAGTTATGCTTCAATTGGGTAGTGAAATCTTCATCATCCTTAAAGCTTGTACGGTAGAAAGCAGTCGTTTCAGGAACAATGACCAAGCACATTGCTTCATAATAATACTTACGCTCAGGTGTTTCAATAACTACATAAGGATGTTGATCAAAGTACTTTTGGTTATCATAGAAGTTAACATCGTTAAACATCCGATGATCTGCAACCTTGCTACCACGAGCATGACCGAATAACCAAGTCAACCGATCACTAAAATCTTTTTTGTTATCCGTATCCATGAAGACCGTACCTAAATACGGTTGGTAGCCACCTTCAAAAGTTTTATCCAAGTAAGTAGCATTATCACCTGTTTGAACCACTGGCTCATCTAACTCCGTACCAGGAGCATAAACATAGGCAATCGTCTCTGGATTAACTGCAGTAAATTGAGCAAAACGATTTGCTAAGTAATCTTTCTCCTCTTGACTAGGGGTATATTTTACCTCTTGTTTAGAACTAGTCGAACCACTTGTAGATTTCGCAGTTTCCTGATGTGTCGATGTGGATTTTTGTTTACCAAATGGATTGAAGAAAATAAACCCAAGAACAAGTGCTACAACGGCTACTAAGGCAAAAAGAATTCCCAATCCCTTTCCTTTGGAAGTCGTCTGTTTCTCTGCTCGTTTCATAAATTAGAATTCTCCTAATAAGTATTCGATTTTTTCTAAAAAATACACTGAGCCCAAGGACCCAGTGTATTTTTATGAGCTAATTAATAATTAAATTATTTAACTGCGCTTGTTTTTGGAAGAGTTTTTTGTCCTGCTGCTGCTGGAGCTTTAGCGTCTTCTTTCTTTTCTTCAGCTTTAGGAGCTTCTACGTCACCTTTTTCTACTTTAAGAACTTCACCTTCTTTAAGTTTGTTAGCATCACGAGTCCATTTTTCTGATTTAACACCAAGGTCTTTATCGTTTTCTGCCTTGATTTCAGGAACTGTTGCTTCTACATCAGTGTTTGCATAGTAACCTGATTCGTTTGACCAACGATTTGCTCCAAGTTCACCTTCTGCAAATACTGGTGCTGCTGCTGCAAATACTGCAAGTGCTGCTACTGATGATAATAAAACTTTTTTCATTGTTTTATCTCCTTTTTTCATTTTAAAAATATTTCGTTACTTCGTAACTAGTTTAAGTATACTACTATATCATATATCTGTCAACAAATTTTTTAGCTAATTTTAAAATTTTTTTAATTTTTTTTAGGAAACAAACTATTTGATTTTCTAAGGCATTTTTCTTACTCTATTTGACTACACCACTCTTTGGCAAGGTCTTTTTGGGTAGACAAGGATCCAATCTATCCTCATTTTTTTGTGCTTCCTTCAGCAACTCCTCCCTCTGATTATTGATCTTACTTTCTTTTTTTAACCAGTTGAAAAACATATCTTTCCTTTCTTCAAAAAAGAGGCTTTTTATAACCTCTTCTTTACATTTTTAAGATTTTTTCGCATTTCCAATTTCAAATAGAGGAGACAAAGGACGTTTTTCATGGATGCGGATAATCGCTTCTGCCAAAAGTTTTGCAATGGAGATTTGTTCAATTTTATCGATTAAGCGGTCTTCAGGTAGGAAGATGGTATCCAACACCACCAACTTCTTAATCGCTGATTTTTGAATATTGTCCATAGCTGGACCTGACAATACAGGGTGCGTACAACTTGCATAGACTTCTACAGCTCCTGCTTCAGCAAGTGCATCCGCAGCGTGGCAAATGGTTCCCGCAGTATCAATCATATCATCGATCAGGATACAAGTTTTCCCTTCAACGTTCCCAATGATATTCATGACTTCGCTAGTGTTCATTTTATCAACACTCCGACGTTTATCAATGATGGCGATCGGTGTTTTCAAAAATTCAGCTAGCTTACGAGCACGCGTCACACCACCGTGGTCTGGACTGACTACCACATAGTCAGAACCAATCATGCCACGACGTTCAAAGTAGTCTGCAATCAATGGAGCCCCCATCAAATGATCCACTGGAATATCAAAGAACCCTTGAATCTGAGCCGCATGCAAATCAATGGTTAAAAGGCGATCTACACCAGCAATCTCTAACATATTGGCAACTAATTTGGATGTAATTGGCTCACGAGCGCGAGCTTTACGGTCTTGACGAGCATAACCATAATAAGGCATCACTACATTAATGGTTTGAGCACTGGCACGTTTTAAGGCGTCAACCATGATCAATATTTCCATTAAATTATCATTGACAGGAGAGCTCGTAGATTGAAGAATATAGACCTCTTTCCCACGAATAGACTCCTCGATATTGACTTGGATTTCCCCATCTGAAAATTGACGTACGGTCGACTTCCCAAGTGGCAATCCCATCTCCTTAGAGACACGTTCAGCCAAATCTTGGTTAGAAGATAAAGCAAACAGCATTAAATCCGAAAACGACATGATTTCCTCCACATAAATTTAACCACAATGTACAAATTGTACAAATCTTCTCTTTACCCATTGTAACGCTTTTTACATGATTTTTCAATCCATAATCCATCAAAAATTAAAATAGTAACTATAGTAAAAAACACCCACTAAAAGTGAGTGTTTTAATTTTTTAGTTTGGATAGATATAAGTAACTGATCCTTGTGCATTCACTGGGTTGAACCATCCACGGTAGTTCCCAATGCTACGGATACCTAAGTAGTTAGATTCAGATACTTGGATACTTGTAGTAGATTGAACAGCCGTAACAACCGCTACGTGTCCATATCCACCGTCATTCCAACATGCAATAGCTCCAACTTGTGGTTGGCTACCAGTACGGAATCCAGCAGCTGCGGCACTTGCAGCCCACTGTGCTCCATTACCCCAGTAATCGCCAGCCCAAGGAGCCAATACTTTCGCACCCCAAGTACATTCACCTACTGGGTATGAACTTGCAGAAGAGCTGTATGTTGGACGACTAGTTGCTGCTGGTGTAGCAACTGTTTGAGTTTGAACTGCTGGTGCTGCAGCAGGAGTTGCAACAGTTGCTTGAGGTTGTGCACCTTCAGCTGCAGGTGTTTGAGTAGCAGCTTGCACTTGTACTTGCAAGTTAGTATTAGCAGATGCTTCTACAGCCTTACGCTGTTCTTCTTGTTGAGCACGGTATGCAGCTTCTGCAGCTGCTTTCTCAGCTGCTGCTTTCTCAGCTGCTGCTTTTTCTTCAAGCAAAGCATTCTTTTCATTTTCAGCTGTTGACTTTTCAGCCGCTAAATTCAATTGAGCGACTTTCAACTCAGCTTCCTTAGTTGCTAAAGCTTGTTCATCATCATTTAATTGTTGTTGGTTCGCAATAACAGTGTTAATGGCATCGTTGTTTTCTTTTTGCTTAGCATCGATATCTTCTTTATCACGTTTTTGCTCTTCCAACATTTTGTTATTCGCACTAGCAATCTCATTCATTGCAGAAACGCGTGAAATAGCTTCAGTCAAAGAACCAGAACTTACAATAGCGTTAATGTAACTTGTAGCAGTTCCTGTTGTTTGAGCACTACGTGCTTGGTTCGCTAATGATTCTTGACGAGCAACAATGTTCTTAGAGAGCTCTTCAATCTCTGCAGAAAGTTTAGCAGACTCTTCATTCAAACGTTCATTTTCAGCTTTAAGAGTTTCTTGTTGTTTTTTGATTTCAGAAACTTGAGCTTGAATTTGATCAACTTGTGCCTGCGCACTTTGTTCTTTTGAACTCAAATCAGCAATTTTACTATCTTGTGCGGCAATTTTATCATCAGTAGAATCAGCTCCTACAGAAATAACCGTACCTACTTGTGATAAAGCAACTGTAGTAAGTAAAATAGTCGTTAATAATTTTTTCTTCATAAAATAAAAGACTCCTTCATATAAGACACTAACTAGTATAACAGAAAATGAAAGATTTTATATTACGCCTTTGTTACAATTTTATTTCTATTGATGTATCAAAGTAACAAAAAAGTTAGCTAGAAAGCTAACTTGATTCTGTACGGAGAATGGGGGATTCGAACCCCCGCGCCAGTTACCCGACCTAACGATTTAGCAAACCGTCCTCTTCAGCCTCTTGAGTAATTCTCCAAAATGGGCACGAGTGGACTCGAACCACCGACCTCACGCTTATCAGGCGTGCGCTCTAACCACCTGAGCTACGCGCCCAAGTTAAAAACTTGGTAATGAACAAAAAGTTCAAAGCGGGTGACGAGAATCGAACTCGCGACAACAGCTTGGAAGGCTGTAGTTTTACCACTAAACTACACCCGCTT
>NZ_JWAK01000026.1:0-720 GCF_001069335.1 Streptococcus sp. 1171_SSPC | reverse complement strand
CTTGTTTATCTGTTGAAGTTACATCCTCTGCTGTTGGAACGACTGGAGTAATCTTAGGTGTGTATGTTGTTTCAGCTGGTGTACCGTTGGCATCCTTTGCTTGAACCTTAACGGCAACGACTTCACCTGAGTATGTCTTATCTGTTGGGGTGAAGGTCACAACACCTGTTGCTTTATCAACTGTAAATGTACCGATAACCTTACCGTCTGGTGACTTAGCATTTACTGAAGCTGCTGGTTGACCATTTTCATCAAGAAGAGTAATGGTATTCTTGTCGATTGGCGCAACTGGATCACCTTCTGTGAAAGTAACAGTACCAGTTTGAACTACACCTTGAGGAGCTACTGATTCAGCTGGAGCTGCTGTAGGAGTTACTGGTGTTACTGTTGGTGTGTACTTACCTGTTACTGGTGTACCATTCTTATCTACACGTTTCACAGTCACGCCTGTTCCTGTTCCTGTGAATGACTTCTCTGGTACGAAGGTTACACTTCCATCTGGGGCTACTGTGTAGGTTCCTTCACCAGGAATTGTTTTCGTTGTTGAGCCATCTTCGAATGTAGCTGGCGTATCATCATCCATTGGAATGTTTGGATTGCCTTCTGTAAACTTAGGTTTACCTGTTTGGGTTTGGCCTTGTTTGTCTTTTGAAGTTACATCTTCTGCTGTTGGAACAACCGGAGTAATCTTAGGTGTGTATGTTGTTTCAGCTGGGGTAC
>NZ_JWAK01000025.1:0-40124 GCF_001069335.1 Streptococcus sp. 1171_SSPC | reverse complement strand
AAAAAACAATAAATCTGTCAGTGACAGAATGAGTTTAAGACAAACAATTATTTTAATGAGAGTTTGATCCTGGCTCAGGATGAACGCTGGCGGCGTGCCTAATACATGCAAGTAGAACGCTGAAGGAAGGAGCTTGCTCTTTCCGGATGAGTTGCGAACGGGTGAGTAACGCGTAGGTAACCTGCCTGGTAGCGGGGGATAACTATTGGAAACGATAGCTAATACCGCATAACAGTAGATGTTGCATGATATCTGCTTGAAAGGTGCAATTGCATCACTACCAGATGGACCTGCGTTGTATTAGCTAGTTGGTGAGGTAACGGCTCACCAAGGCGACGATACATAGCCGACCTGAGAGGGTGATCGGCCACACTGGGACTGAGACACGGCCCAGACTCCTACGGGAGGCAGCAGTAGGGAATCTTCGGCAATGGACGGAAGTCTGACCGAGCAACGCCGCGTGAGTGAAGAAGGTTTTCGGATCGTAAAGCTCTGTTGTAAGAGAAGAACGAGTGTGAGAGTGGAAAGTTCACACTGTGACGGTATCTTACCAGAAAGGGACGGCTAACTACGTGCCAGCAGCCGCGGTAATACGTAGGTCCCGAGCGTTATCCGGATTTATTGGGCGTAAAGCGAGCGCAGGCGGTTAGATAAGTCTGAAGTTAAAGGCTGTGGCTTAACCATAGTACGCTTTGGAAACTGTTTAACTTGAGTGCAAGAGGGGAGAGTGGAATTCCATGTGTAGCGGTGAAATGCGTAGATATATGGAGGAACACCGGTGGCGAAAGCGGCTCTCTGGCTTGTAACTGACGCTGAGGCTCGAAAGCGTGGGGAGCAAACAGGATTAGATACCCTGGTAGTCCACGCCGTAAACGATGAGTGCTAGGTGTTGGGTCCTTTCCGGGACTCAGTGCCGCAGCTAACGCATTAAGCACTCCGCCTGGGGAGTACGACCGCAAGGTTGAAACTCAAAGGAATTGACGGGGGCCCGCACAAGCGGTGGAGCATGTGGTTTAATTCGAAGCAACGCGAAGAACCTTACCAGGTCTTGACATCCCTCTGACCGCTCTAGAGATAGAGCTTTCCTTCGGGACAGAGGTGACAGGTGGTGCATGGTTGTCGTCAGCTCGTGTCGTGAGATGTTGGGTTAAGTCCCGCAACGAGCGCAACCCCTATTGTTAGTTGCCATCATTCAGTTGGGCACTCTAGCGAGACTGCCGGTAATAAACCGGAGGAAGGTGGGGATGACGTCAAATCATCATGCCCCTTATGACCTGGGCTACACACGTGCTACAATGGCTGGTACAACGAGTCGCAAGTCGGTGACGGCAAGCTAATCTCTTAAAGCCAGTCTCAGTTCGGATTGTAGGCTGCAACTCGCCTACATGAAGTCGGAATCGCTAGTAATCGCGGATCAGCACGCCGCGGTGAATACGTTCCCGGGCCTTGTACACACCGCCCGTCACACCACGAGAGTTTGTAACACCCGAAGTCGGTGAGGTAACCTTTTAGGAGCCAGCCGCCTAAGGTGGGATAGATGATTGGGGTGAAGTCGTAACAAGGTAGCCGTATCGGAAGGTGCGGCTGGATCACCTCCTTTCTAAGGATAAGGAAACCTGCACGTTCGTCTTGTTTAGTTTTGAGAGGTCTTGTGGGGCCTTAGCTCAGCTGGGAGAGCGCCTGCTTTGCACGCAGGAGGTCAGCGGTTCGATCCCGCTAGGCTCCATTGGTGAGAGATCACCAAGGATGAACATTGAAAATTGAATATCTATATCAAATAGTAACAAGAAAATAAACCGAAAACGCTGTGAATATTTAATGAGTTTTCTAATTTTTTAAGAAATTAGGTTAATAAGGTTAAGTTAATAAGGGCGCACGGTGGATGCCTTGGCACTAGGAGCCGAAGAAGGACGTGACAAACGACGAAATGCCTCGGGGAGCTGTAAGTAAGCTTAGATCCGGGGATGTCCGAATGGGGGAACCCAGCAGGTGATACCTGTTACCCATATCTGTTAAGGATATGAGGAGGAAGACGCAGTGAACTGAAACATCTAAGTAGCTGCAGGAAGAGAAAGCAAAAGCGATTGCCTTAGTAGCGGCGAGCGAAACGGCAGGAGGGCAAACCGAAGAGTTTACTCTTCGGGGTTGTAGGACTGCAATGTGGACTTAAAGATTATAGAAGAACTACCTGGGAAGGTAGGCCAAAGAGAGTAATAGCCTCGTATTTAAAATAGTCTTTATACCTAGCAGTATCCTGAGTACGGCGAGACACGTGGAATCTCGTCGGAATCTGGGAGGACCATCTCCCAACCCTAAATACTCCCTAGTGACCGATAGTGAACCAGTACCGTGAGGGAAAGGTGAAAAGCACCCCGGGAGGGGAGTGAAATAGAACCTGAAACCGTGTGCCTACAACAAGTTCGAGCCCGTTAATGGGTGAGAGCGTGCCTTTTGTAGAATGAACCGGCGAGTTACGATATGATGCGAGGTTAAGTTGAAGAGACGGAGCCGTAGGGAAACCGAGTCTGAATAGGGCGTCTTAGTATTATGTCGTAGACCCGAAACCATGTGACCTACCCATGAGCAGGTTGAAGGTGCGGTAAAACGCACTGGAGGACCGAACCAGGGCACGTTGAAAAGTGCTTGGATGACTTGTGGGTAGCGGAGAAATTCCAAACGAACTTGGAGATAGCTGGTTCTCTCCGAAATAGCTTTAGGGCTAGCGTCGACATTAAGATTCTTGGAGGTAGAGCACTGTTTGGGTGAGGGGTCCATCCCGGATTACCAATCTCAGATAAACTCCGAATGCCAATGAATTATGGTCGGCAGTCAGACTGCGAGTGCTAAGATCCGTAGTCGAAAGGGAAACAGCCCAGACCACCAGCTAAGGTCCCAAAATAATTGTTAAGTGGAAAAGGATGTGGGGTTGCACAGACAACTAGGATGTTAGCTTAGAAGCAGCTATTCATTCAAAGAGTGCGTAATAGCTCACTAGTCGAGTGACCCTGCGCCGAAAATGTACCGGGGCTAAAACAATTTACCGAAGCTGTGGATACCTTTAATGGTATGGTAGGAGAGCGTTCTATGTGTGAAGAAGGTATACCGTGAGGAGTGCTGGAACGCATAGAAGTGAGAATGCCGGTATGAGTAGCGAAAGACAGGTGAGAATCCTGTCCACCGTAAGACTAAGGTTTCCAGGGGAAGGCTCGTCCGCCCTGGGTTAGTCGGGACCTAAGGAGAGACCGAAAGGTGTATCCGATGGACAACAGGTTGATATTCCTGTACTAGAGTATGTAGTGATGGAGGGACGCAGTAGGCTAACTAAAGCGTGCGATTGGAAGTGCACGTCTAAGCAGTGAGGTGTGAATTGAGTTAAATGCTTAGTTCTATAACATTGAGCTGTGATGGGGAGCGAAGTTTAGTAGCGAAGTTAGTGATGTCACACTGCCAAGAAAAGCTTCTAGCGTTAAACATACTCTACCCGTACCGCAAACCGACACAGGTAGTCGAGGCGAGTAGCCTCAGGTGAGCGAGAGAACTCTCGTTAAGGAACTCGGCAAAATGACCCCGTAACTTCGGGAGAAGGGGTGCTGACTTCGGTCAGCCGCAGTGAATAGGCCCAAGCAACTGTTTATCAAAAACACAGCTCTCTGCTAAATCGTAAGATGATGTATAGGGGGTGACGCCTGCCCGGTGCTGGAAGGTTAAGAGGAGTGCTTAGCGTAAGCGAAGGTATGAATTGAAGCCCCAGTAAACGGCGGCCGTAACTATAACGGTCCTAAGGTAGCGAAATTCCTTGTCGGGTAAGTTCCGACCCGCACGAAAGGCGTAATGATTTGGGCACTGTCTCAACGAGAGACTCGGTGAAATTTTAGTACCTGTGAAGATGCAGGTTACCCGCGACAGGACGGAAAGACCCCATGGAGCTTTACTGCAGTTTGATATTGAGTGTCTGTGCCACATGTACAGGATAGGTAGGAGCCATAGAGATCGGGACGCCAGTTTCGATGGAGGCGATGTTGGGATACTACCCTTGTGTTATGGCCACTCTAACCCGGATAGGTGATCCCTATCGGAGACAGTGTCTGACGGGCAGTTTGACTGGGGCGGTCGCCTCCTAAAAGGTAACGGAGGCGCCCAAAGGTTCCCTCAGAATGGTTGGAAATCATTCGCAGAGTGTAAAGGTATAAGGGAGCTTGACTGCGAGAGCTACAACTCGAGCAGGGACGAAAGTCGGGCTTAGTGATCCGGTGGTTCCGTATGGAAGGGCCATCGCTCAACGGATAAAAGCTACCCTGGGGATAACAGGCTTATCTCCCCCAAGAGTTCACATCGACGGGGAGGTTTGGCACCTCGATGTCGGCTCGTCGCATCCTGGGGCTGTAGTCGGTCCCAAGGGTTGGGCTGTTCGCCCATTAAAGCGGCACGCGAGCTGGGTTCAGAACGTCGTGAGACAGTTCGGTCCCTATCCGTCGCGGGCGTAGGAAATTTGAGAGGATCTGCTCCTAGTACGAGAGGACCAGAGTGGACTTACCGCTGGTGTACCAGTTGTCTCGCCAGAGGCATCGCTGGGTAGCTATGTAGGGAAGGGATAAACGCTGAAAGCATCTAAGTGTGAAACCCACCTCAAGATGAGATTTCCCATAACTATATGTTAGTAAGAGCCCTGAGAGAAGATCAGGTAGATAGGTTAGGAGTGGAAGTTGTGTGAGCAATGGAGCGGACTAATACTAATAGCTCGAGGACTTATCCAAAAAGTAACTGAGGATATTTACAGCTGGTTAGATTTTTGTTAGAATATAGGTATTCAATTTTGAATGTTCATCATTCAGAGTTAAGTGACGATAGCCTAGGAGATACACCTGTACCCATGCCGAACACAGAAGTTAAGCCCTAGAACGCCGGAAGTAGTTGGGGGTTGCCCCCTGTGAGATATGGTAGTCGCTTAGCTTTTTTCCGCCATAGCTCAGTTGGTAGTAGCGCATGACTGTTAATCATGATGTCGTAGGTTCGAGTCCTACTGGCGGAGTCAGTACCCGAAAGGGTTTTTTTATTTTTCTTTATTAATAAAGTAAAAAAAAGGTTCTTTCGAACCTTTTTCTTAGTTAAAGAATACATTGTATAGAGCTTTAATAGCCTGTTTTTCTTGTTCTTGATTTACGACAAACATGATGGAAACTTCGCTGGATCCTTGAGAAATCATTTGGATATTAATATTATTTTCAGATAAAGCCTTTGTGGCTGTAGCTGTTACACCGATTTGATTTTTCATATTCTCTCCGACGATCATAATAATGGAGAGATCATGTTCAATTTCTGCATAGTCTACTTGTAAATCTTGGATTAAATGTTTTAAAATTTCTTGTTCTTTAATTGGTGTTAATTCTTTCGAACGGAGAATGACAGATAAATCGTCAATTCCAGTTGGCATGTGATCCCAACTGATGTTCAAGTCTTCTAAAATTTGTAATAATTTTCTACCAAAACCGACTTCTCTATTCATCAGGTATTTGGTGGTATTAATGCTGACAAATCCAGAGTCTCCTGCAATTCCAACGACTTTAACATTTTCATCGGTATGGTTCAGCACAATCTTCGTACCTGGATGTTTTGGGTTGTTGGTGTTCTTGATCACCATTGGAATCTTTCCACGATATGCAGGAACAAGTGCTTCATCATGGAGGACACTAAAGCCAGCATAGGCTAATTCCCGCATTTCTTTATAGGTTAATTCAGGAATAGAATGTGGCTGTTTGATAATGCCTGGGTGAGCTGCAAAAATACCATCGACGTCTGTAAAGTTCTCGTAGAGATCTGCTTTAACTCCCGCTGCAATAATAGATCCTGTAATATCAGAACCGCCTCTTGAAAAAGTACAGACTTGTCCTTCTTTAGTAATTCCAAAGAATCCAGGGATCACTAAAATTTCATTATGATTTCTCAGTTCTTCAATCTTATCGTAACTAGAAGGGAGAATGCGGGCATTGCAAGGTTCACTTGTTACAAAGATACCTGCATCTTTTGGATGGATATATTTTGCTTCTAAACCCTTTTTTACAAAGTAAGCTGCAATGAGTTTTGCATTGTTGTTCTCTCCAGCTGCTAAGAAGGTATCATATAAGAAGGTATTATCGGACTTGGGAAGTGTTGCAAGGGATTTGATATCTCTAGCAATCTCTTCGATGATTTCCTCGTCTAAGTCTAACTCCTCTGTAATGGAACGATAGCGATTGATAATCCATTCTTGACTTTGGTTCGTATCTTTTCCGTTGGTATATTCTTTATAATACTTGATGAGGGCATCTGTGACTTTTGTGTCCTCAGCATTGCGTTTCCCTGGAGCAGAAACGACCACGTATTGACGGGTTTCATCTTCTTTAACAATATTGAATACTTTTTCTAGCTGGGTAGCAGATGCTAACGAACTACCACCAAATTTAACTACTTTCATGTGGACTCCTTTATAAAACTTACTTTAAATTATACCAAAGATAAGGATTGGTTACAATCTAAAAAGCACTGTTATCAAGCGAGTCTTTCGGGTGAGACACTTTGTTATGAAAATGTAATTTACTTCTCAAAGTAGTTGTGCTAAAATAATATGAAAATAAATAAGTTCAATTATCAAACAATTTGAATAGCTAATTAGTAAAGAGGTGGCTTATGGTGTTCGAAACGATTATTTATTCTGTAGAAGAGGATCTCGCATCTATTATTTTAAATAGACCAGAGGTTTCAAATGGTTTTAACATTCCAATGTGTCAGGAAATCCTTGAAGCATTAGAATTAGCTGAGAAGAATCCAGATGTTCGTTTTATTTTATTTAAAGCAGTCGGCAAGGTTTTTTCAGTTGGTGGTGATTTAGCTGAGATGAAACGGGCTGTTGATGCTGATGATATCGATTCGTTAACGCAAATTGCGGAATTGGTCAATCAAATCTCTAAAAAAATGAAGCAAATTCCAAAACCAGTGATTATGGTTGCAGATGGTGCGGTTGCAGGAGCAACTGCTAATATGGCAGTAGCGGCGGACTTTTGTGTTGCTTCTGATAAAGCCAAGTTTATTCAAGCCTTTGTTGGGGTCGGTTTGGCTCCCGATGCTGGTGGTCTATTCCTTTTAGGAAGAGCCATTGGTTTGACTAGAGCAACTCAGTTAGCAATGACTGGTGAACCATTAGGTGCTGAAAAGGCTCTGGAATATGGCGTTGTGTACAAGGTTTCTGAAGTAGAAAAATTAGACAAGACTGTCAACCAACTACTCATGAAGTTAAGACGTAGCTCAGACAATTCTTTTGCTGCGATTAAAGAGTTGGCTTGGTCTAGCATGCTGACTGACTGGGATCGTTATGCTGAAATTGAGTTGCGATTGCAAAGAAATCTTTCTCTAAAGGAAGACTTTAAAGAAGGAGTTATTGCCTATTCAGAGCGTCGGCGCCCAAAATTCCAAGGAAAATAAAAACGTAAAATTTTTATGTTTTTATTGCTGAGGCTTGCTATTTGGTTTGATTTTTGATAAAATTCGATTATCAAAGTAATGAATAGGGGGTGTGGTTTTTGAATTTTCAACTAGTCAATGATTACCTTACATCCATTTTTAACAACGTATTAGTCATCGAAGAAACTAGTTTACGTAGCAGTCGATTTAATGATGTTTCCATCAAGGAAATGCACACAATAGATGTCATCGGCTCAACACCAAACGCAACTCCAAGTGATATTTCGCGTTCGTTAATGGTAACGTTAGGTACAGTCACTACCAGTTTAAATAATCTTGAACGAAAAGGTTATATTGAACGAACCAGATCTGAAGTCGATCGTCGGGTTGTCCATTTGAGTTTGACCAAAAGAGGCAAGCTCTTGTATCGGCTTCACCAACAATTTCACAAGCGGATGGTCAATCAAATTATTGATGGGATGTCTCCAGATGAACGGAAAGTGATGCAAAAAGGGTTGCAGAATCTTTATCGTTTCTTGGAGGAGTTGAAATAATGACTTTTGCAAAAATTAGTCAGGTAGCCCATTATGCGCCAAGCCAAGTGATTTCTAATCAGGATCTTTCTGAACGGATGGATACCAGCGATGAGTGGATTGCTAGTCGGACAGGAATTCGGAAGCGTCATATTACTCAATCAGAATCAACCAGCGATTTAGCTACGGAAGTGGCTCGACGCTTGCTTGAAAAAAGTGGTTTACAAGCGGATCAGTTGGATTTTATTATTGTTGCAACGATTTCGCCCGATTCCATGATGCCATCCACTGCAGCTCGTGTTCAAGCTAAAATTGGGGCCTCTAAAGCTTTTGTTTTTGATTTGACAGCAGCTTGTAGTGGATTTGTCTTTGCGCTTGCGACTGCTGAAAAGTTGCTTCGGTCTGGCCAGTACAAACGAGGAATCGTTATTGGAAGTGAAACCTTATCGAAAGTGATTGATTGGGAAGATCGGACAACAGCGGTCCTATTTGGGGATGGTGCTGGCGGTGTTTTATTGGAAGCTTCCGAACAACAAACTTTTTTAGCTGAAAGTTTATTTTCTGATGGTTCTCGTGGAGAGGTTCTTCAATCATCATCTGTTGGTTTGTCTTCACCATATTCTGATAAGGAAGAAGATAAAAAATATTTATCAATGGATGGAAGAGCAGTCTTTGATTTTGCTATTCGGGATGTGGCTAAGAGTATTAAACATATGTTGGCTAATGCTCCAGTAGCTGTTGATGAAATTGACTACTTTCTCTTACACCAGGCAAATGACCGTATCTTAGATAAAATGGCTAAGAAAATCGGGGTTGATCGGGAAAAACTTCCTGCAAATATGATGGAATATGGCAACACTAGTGCTGCAAGTATTCCAATTTTATTATCGGAGTGTGTCGACCAAGGACTAATCAAATTGGATGGAAGTCAAATAATTCTTCTTTCAGGATTTGGTGGAGGTTTGACATGGGGCTCACTTCTTGTTACAATCTAGTTAAACATGTGGAAACACATTTTAAAAATTTTTATTATTTTAAGGAGGCCAATCATGGCAGTATTTGAAAAAGTACAAGAAATTATCGTTGAAGAACTTGGTAAAGAACCATCAGAAGTAACTCTTGGGTCTACTTTTGAAGATCTTGAAGCTGATTCATTGGATTTGTTCCAAGTGATTTCAGAAATTGAAGATGCATTCGACATTCAAATTGAAACTGAAGAAGGATTGTCTACTGTAGGTGACCTTGTTGCTTACGTAGAAGAAAAAACTAAATAATAATGGATGAGAGTATCGAAAGATATTCTCTCTTGTTTAGGTAATAGTTTGACGCTCAAAGCAAAGAACCGCTTTCAAACTATTACTTAAGCGAAAATGAGGAAGGTACTATGCAAACACGAATTACTGAATTATTAAACATTAAATATCCAATTTTCCAAGGTGGTATGGCTTGGGTAGCAGATGGAGATCTTGCTGGAGCTGTATCTAATGCAGGTGGTCTTGGGATCATCGGTGGAGGAAATGCACCTAAAGAAGTTGTCAAAGCGAATATTGATCGCGTCAAATCCATTACTGACAAACCTTTTGGAGTCAATATCATGCTCCTTTCTCCTTTTGCAGATGATATCGTTGACTTGGTTATCGAAGAAGGGGTTAAAGTGGTTACCACTGGTGCAGGGAATCCTGGGAAATACATGGATCGTTTCCATGAAGCGGGCATTACCGTTATTCCGGTTGTACCTTCAGTAGCTTTAGCAAAACGGATGGAAAAACTAGGGGCGGATGCTGTCATTGCTGAGGGAATGGAAGCAGGAGGTCATATTGGTAAATTGACGACCATGACCTTGGTTCGTCAAGTGGTCGAAGCGGTCTCTATTCCAGTTATCGGTGCTGGTGGTGTTGCAGATGGTGCAGGAGCGGCTGCGGTCTTCATGCTTGGAGCAGATGCTGTTCAAGTGGGAACACGATTTGTCGTTGCTAAAGAATCAAATGCTCACCAAAACTTTAAGAATAAAATCTTGAAAGCTAAGGACATTGATACAGTGGTGTCTGCGTCAGTTGTTGGCCACCCAGTTCGTGCGATTAAGAATAAATTGGCTTCTGCCTATAACCAAGCTGAAAAAGATTTCTTGGCAGGTAAGAAGACTCAAGAAGAAATTGAAGAATTAGGAGCAGGTGCTCTTCGCAATGCGGTTGTTGACGGAGACGTTGATAATGGATCTGTGATGGCAGGACAAATTGCAGGTCTCGTAAGTAAAGAAGAAACCTGTTCTGAAATCTTGGAAGATATCTATCTTGGAGCTGCTAAGGTCATTCAGAAAGAAGCAGCTCGCTGGGCAGATGTGAAATTCTAACAAGTAAAGGAAAGGAAGAGAACAGTGACAAAACGTGCCTTCTTATTTGCTGGTCAAGGTGCCCAAAAATTGGGGATGGCTAGTGATTTGTATGCAACTTATCCCGTTGTCAAAGAGACATTTGATACGGCTAGTCGTATTCTAGGTTATGATTTGCGTGAATTGATTGATTCTGACGAAGAAAAACTCAATCAAACACGCTATACTCAACCAGCTATTTTGACAACTTCTGTAGCTATTTATCGTCTATTGGCAGAAAATGGCATAACACCGGATATTGTGGCTGGTCTCTCCCTAGGAGAATATTCTGCTTTGGTTGCTGCAGGCGCTCTTTCCTTTGAAGAAGCGGTCGCCTTGGTAGCTAAGCGAGGGGAATTTATGGAAACAGCTGCGCCTGCTGGAAGCGGGAAGATGGTAGCTGTTATGAATACTGATCCTGCCTTGATTGAAGAAATCTGTCAACAGGCTTCTGAAAAGGGAGTTGTAACACCAGCTAACTACAATACTCCTGCCCAAATTGTGATCGGTGGAGAGGTTGAAGCTGTGGATTATGCAGTTGAACTCTTACAAGAAGCAGGGGCAAAACGGTTGATTCCTCTGAATGTCTCTGGTCCTTTCCATACGGCCTTACTTGCTTCTGCTAGTGAAAAACTAGCGACTGAACTTGAAAAAGTTCCTTTTAAGGACTTTAGCTTGCCTTTGGTTGGGAATACAGAAGCAAAAATCATGAAATCAGACGAAATCAAAGCTTTATTAGCTCGGCAAGTGATGGAGCCCGTTCGTTTCTATGATTCGATTGCGACGATTCAAGAGTTTGGAGTAGATGAAGTGATTGAAATTGGTCCAGGTAAGGTCTTGACTGGTTTCTTGAAAAAGATTGATAAAACTCTTCCAACGAAAAATGTGGAGGATCAAGCCAGCCTTGATGCCCTACTGAACGAATAAGATGAGGTGACTATGGAACTAAAGAATAAAAATGTATTTGTTACTGGCTCAAGTCGAGGCATTGGATTGGCTATTGCGCATAAATTTGCGTCAAAAGGTGCCAACATTGTCTTAAATAGTCGTGGAGAGCTCCCAGCAGGCCTAGTGGATGAATTTGCCTCATACGGTGTGAAGGTAGTTGGTGTTACTGGGGACGTATCCCAAGCTGCGGAAGCGAAACGAATGGTCGCGGAAGCGATTGAAGCACTTGGCTCAGTAGACATCCTTGTCAACAATGCTGGGATTACCAATGATAAGCTCATGTTGAAATTGACGGAAGAAGATTTCGAGCAAGTCTTGAAGGTGAATTTGACCGGTGCTTTTAATATGACACAATCAGTCTTAAAACCGATGACCAAAGCACGTGAAGGTGCTATCATTAACATGTCGAGTGTTGTCGGTCTGACAGGAAATGTTGGACAAGCCAACTATGCAGCCTCAAAAGCTGGTTTGATTGGTTTTTCTAAATCTGTAGCACGTGAAGTAGCTGGTAGAAATGTCCGTGTAAATGTCATTGCGCCAGGCTTCATTGAGTCTGATATGACAGAAGGACTTCCTGAAAAAATTAAAGAAATGTCTCTCGCTCAAATTCCAATGAAACGATTTGGAAATACAGAAGAAGTGGCAGATGTTGCAGTCTTTCTTGCGACTCAAGAATATCTAACAGGGCAAGTCATCGCAATTGATGGTGGCTTAACCATGCAATAAAAAGAGGTAGGTTTTGAAATGAAATTAAATCGTGTTGTTGTAACAGGCTATGGCTTGACATCTCCAATCGGAAACACTCCAGAAGAATTTTGGAATAGTTTAAAAGAAGGAAAGATTGGAATTGGTCCGATTACAAAATTTGACCACAGTGACTTTGCTGTTCATAATGCAGCTGAAATCCAAGATTTCCCATTTGATAAGTACTTTATCAAGAAAGATACAAACCGCTTTGACAACTACTCTTTGTATGCTTTGTATGCCGCTCAAGAAGCTGTGAATCATGCAGGTTTAGATGTAGAAGCTATTGATAAAGATCGTTTTGGTGTCATTGTTGCTTCTGGTATTGGTGGTATCAAAGAAATTGAAGATCAAGTGATTCGTTTGCATGAAAAAGGACCAAAACGTGTCAAACCAATGACACTTCCAAAAGCTTTGCCAAATATGGCATCTGGTAATGTTGCGATGCGTTTTGGAGCTAATGGAATTTGTAAATCGATCAATACTGCTTGTGCCTCTTCCAATGATGCGATTGGAGATGCTTTCCGCGCTATTAAGTTTGGTTTTCAAGATTTGATGTTGGTTGGTGGTTCTGAAGCTTCTATTACACCATTTGCAATCGCCGGTTTCCAAGCCCTAACAGCTCTTTCAACAACAGAAGATCCAACTCGTGCTTCTATTCCATTTGATAAAGATCGGAATGGATTTGTAATGGGTGAAGGATCAGGAATGTTGGTACTTGAAAGTTTGGAACACGCTGAAAAACGTGGTGCAACCATTCTTGCTGAAGTCGTGGGCTACGGAAATACTTGTGATGCTTACCATATGACTTCTCCACATCCAGAAGGTCAAGGTGCTATCAAAGCAATGAAGTTGGCTTTGGATGAGGCAGAAATTGAACCAGCTCAAGTTGATTATGTCAACGCTCATGGTACCTCTACTCCAGCAAATGAAAAAGGAGAAAGTGGTGCAATCGTTTCTGTATTTGGTACAGAAGTTCCAGTATCTTCTACAAAATCATTTACAGGTCACCTCTTGGGGGCAGCAGGGGCAGTTGAGGCTATTGCGACGATTGAAGCAATTCGCCATCAATATGTTCCAAAAACTGCTGGAACACAAGAGTTATCAGATTATATTGAAGCTAATGTCATCTTTGGTGAAGGGCAAGAACGTCCGATTTCTTATGCCATTTCCAATACATTTGGATTTGGAGGACACAATGCTGTCTTAGCCTTTAAACGTTGGGAGGGATAAAGTGAATATTCAAGAGATTAAAGACTTAATGAGTCAATTTGACCAATCTAGTCTTCGTGAATTTAGCTATCAAAATGCAACGGATGTGCTATCATTTAGTAAAAATGCTGGTAGTGTAGCTAGCCCACAACCTGCTACGCCAGCTCCTGTAGTTCAAGAAGTGGCACCTGCTGTTGAGAGCCCTGTTGTTCTTGCAGAAGAACCAGTTGCTTCTTCAGCACCAGCTCCTGAAGCAAGTCCAGCAGTAGCAGCAGAAGGGGAAGTGGTTGAAAGTCCTCTTGTTGGTGTAGCTTATTTAGCTTCAGGTCCAGATAAAACAGCTTTTGTTCAGGTTGGAGATAGCGTTTCAAAAGGCCAAACCCTATTGATTATTGAAGCGATGAAAGTTATGAACGAAGTTCCTGCACCAAGGGATGGAATTGTCACTGAAATCCTTGTTTCAAATGAAGAAATGGTTGAGTTTGGGAAAGGATTGGTACGGATTAAATGATCGATATTCAAGCTATTAAAGAGGCTCTTCCGCATCGCTATCCGATGTTGTTGGTGGATCGCGTCCTTGAAACAAGTGAGGATACGATTGTAGCCATTAAGAATGTGACGATCAATGAGCCCTTCTTTAATGGGCACTTTCCAAGCTACCCAGTAATGCCAGGTGTCCTCATTATGGAAGCCTTGGCACAAACTGCCGGTGTCTTAGAATTATCCAAACCAGAAAATAAAGGAAAATTAGTCTTTTATGCTGGAATGGATAAGGTTAAATTTAAAAAACAAGTCGTTCCGGGAGATCAGCTCGTAATGACAGCTACCTTTGTCAAGCGCCGTGGTTCGATTGCGGTCGTGGAAGCAAAAGCGGAAGTCGATGGGAAATTAGCTGCTAGCGGGACCCTAACATTTGCAATTGGTAACTAGGGAGGTTTCTATGTTCCGAAAAATTTTAATCGCGAATCGTGGTGAAATTGCGGTCCGGATTATTCGAGCTGCTCGTGAATTAGGAATTGAAACAGTCGCTGTCTATTCAACGGCTGATAAGGAAGCCTTGCATACCTTACTAGCGGATGAAGCAGTTTGTATTGGGCCTGCCAAGTCAACCGAGTCTTATTTGAACATGAATGCTGTTTTATCTGCAGCTGTTTTGACTGGATCAGAAGCGATTCACCCAGGATTTGGATTTTTGAGTGAAAATTCGAAGTTTGCCACCATGTGTGAAGAAGTCGGGATTAAGTTTATTGGACCATCAGGATATGTCATGGATATGATGGGTGATAAAATTAATGCCCGAGCACAAATGATCAAAGCAGGTGTACCTGTAATTCCAGGATCAGATGGTGAAGTTCATACAGCTGAAGAAGCCTTGGAAGTTGCCGATCGGATTGGCTATCCTGTCATGCTGAAGGCATCAGCTGGAGGTGGCGGTAAAGGGATCCGTAAAGTAGAACGGGCAGAAGACCTAGTTCCAGCTTTTGAATCTGCTTCGACAGAAGCTAAGGCGGCCTTTGGCAATGGAGCTATGTACCTTGAACGCGTCATCTACCCAGCTCGTCATATTGAGGTTCAAATCTTGGCTGACCAATTTGGGCATGTGGTTCATTTGGGTGAACGGGATTGTTCCCTTCAAAGAAACAACCAAAAAGTCCTCGAAGAATCTCCATCCGTAGCAATCGGTAAGACAATTCGAGACCAAATCGGATCTGCAGCTGTCCGAGCAGCAGAATCTGTTGGCTATGAAAATGCTGGGACAATCGAGTTTCTTTACGATGAAGGTAAAGGCGAATTTTACTTCATGGAGATGAATACTCGGGTTCAAGTTGAGCATCCCGTGACAGAATTTGTCACAGGAATTGATATCGTGAAAGAGCAAATTAAAATTGCTGCTGGGCAAGAATTGTCTGTAAGCCAAGAAGATATTCAAATTTCTGGCCATGCAATTGAATGCCGGATCAATGCAGAAAATCCTGCCTTTAACTTTGCACCAAGTCCAGGAAAAATCACCAATCTCTATCTTCCAAGTGGAGGAGTCGGCTTGCGCGTGGATTCAGCTGTCTACCCTGGCTATACGATTCCACCTTACTACGATAGTATGATTGCCAAAATCATTGTCCATGGAGAGAATCGTTTTGATGCCTTGATGAAGATGCAACGCGCCCTCTATGAGTTGGAAATTGACGGTGTAATGACCAACAGTGATTTCCAATTGGATTTGATTTCAGATTCGAATGTGATTGCTGGTGATTACGATACCGCCTTTCTGATGGAGACATTTTTACCAAATTATCAGAAAAATCAATAAGCAATGAACTTTGTAAATGTGAGATTCATTTTCACAAGGAATGAACACGCACAATTACAAAGTTCTTTTACCAAGTAAGGAGAAGTTGATGGCTTTATTTTCTAAAAAAGATAAGTACATTCGAATTAATCCCAATCGGTCGGCCATTGAAGCACCTCAGCCAAAACCAGAGGTTCCAGATGAGTTGTTTTCTCAGTGTCCGGGCTGTAAACATACGATTTACCAAAAGGATCTGGGAAGTGAACGTCTGTGTCCTAAGTGTGGTTATACCTTCCGCATCTCTGCAGTTGAGCGACTTCAATTGACGATTGATCCAGGAAGCTTTATTGAATTGTTTACGGGTATTGAGACCAAGGACCCGCTTAAGTTTCCAAACTACAAGAAGAAATTGGCGGCTGTTCGTGAATTGACAGGACTAGATGAAGCTGTGCTAACAGGAACTGCAAAGATCGGGGGCCATCAAGTGGCTCTTGGTATTATGGATTCTAATTTCATCATGGCTTCTATGGGCTCTGTGGTCGGTGAAAAGATTACCCGTCTATTTGAATTGGCGACAGAAGAAAGGCTCCCAGTTGTGCTCTTTACCGCTTCTGGTGGCGCTCGGATGCAAGAAGGAATCGTCAGTTTGATGCAGATGGCTAAAATCTCTGCAGCTGTTCAAAGACACTCAAAAGCAGGCCTGTTTTATTTGACGGTTTTAACAGACCCAACAACAGGAGGGGTAACGGCGTCGTTTGCAATGGAAGGAGATATTATCATTGCAGAGAGCCAGGCCCTTGTGGGATTTGCAGGTCGAAGAGTGATCGAGTCTACCGTACGGGAACAGTTGCCGGATAATTTCCAAAAGGCTGAATTTTTGCAGGAGCATGGCTTTGTGGATGTGATTGTCCAGCGTAGTGAAATGCGTTCAACAATCGCAGACTTGTTAGCCTTTCATGGAGGGAAGTAATGACAAGAATAACACAAATTATTAAAGAAGCTCGTGACCAAGGACGTTTGACTGCTCTCGATTATGCTCATGGAATTTTTGATAATTTTATCGAATTGCATGGAGATCGGAATTTCCGAGATGACGGTGCAGTGATCGGTGGAATTGGTTGGCTAGGGGATCAAGCGGTAACGGTTGTTGGGATTCAAAAAGGAAAGAATCTTCAGGACAACCTCAGTCGAAACTTTGGCCAACCTCATCCAGAAGGCTATCGAAAAGCCTTGCGTCTGATGAAACAGGCGGAGAAATTTGGTCGTCCAGTAGTAACCTTCATCAATACTGCGGGTGCTTATCCGGGTGTTGGCGCTGAAGAGCGGGGACAGGGTGAGGCTATTGCCCGCAACCTCATGGAAATGAGTGATTTAAAAGTTCCGATTATCGCGATTATCATCGGAGAAGGTGGTTCTGGTGGGGCCTTGGCTCTTGCTGTAGCAGATAAGGTCTGGATGCTTGAGAACTCCATCTATGCGGTCTTGAGTCCAGAAGGTTTTGCCTCTATTCTCTGGAAAGACGGAAGCCGTGCCATGGAAGCAGCTGAATTGATGAAGATTACTTCGCATGAGTTGTTGAATATGGATATTGTGGACAAAGTGATTCCGGAGCATGGTTTTTCTAATGGCGAATTACTAGCTCAAGTGAAGGAAGAAATCCAAGCAGAATTGAAGAAGCTACAAGCCTTGCCTCTCGAAGAACTTCTAGAGCAACGTTACCAACGTTTTCGTAAATATTAAAAAACTGAGCTTGCAATTTGCAAGGCTCAGTTTTTTTAAACTTTATTTTGGTGTGATGACTTCAGCGCCACCCATGTATGGACGAAGAACTTCAGGAATGGTTACAGAACCATCTTCATTTTGATAGTTTTCAAGAATAGCAGCGACGGTACGTCCAACAGCCAATCCAGAACCGTTCAAAGTGTGAAGAAGTTTGACTTTACCATCTGCTTCATCACGGTAGCGGATTTGAGCACGACGTGCTTGGAAATCTTCTGTATTTGAACAGCTTGAGATTTCACGATAGGTATTTTGTGCTGGGATCCATACTTCCAAGTCATAAGTCTTAGCAGCTGAGAAGCCCATGTCTCCCGTTGAGAGAGCCACGACACGATATGGAAGGTTGAGTTTTTGAAGGATGTTTTCAGCGTTGGCTGTCATCTTTTCCAATTCTTCATATGATTCTTCCGGTTTGGCAAATTTGACCATTTCTACCTTATGGAATTGGTGCAAACGAATCAAACCACGAGTATCACGACCAGCAGAACCAGCTTCAGAACGGAATGATGGACTCATGGCAGTAAAGTAGATTGGTAGATCTTTACCATCAATGATTTCATCACGGTAGTAGTTGGTCAGTGGAACTTCAGCAGTTGGAATCAAGACATAGTTGGTGTCGCTGAGTTCAAAAGTATCTTCCTTGAATTTTGGATATTGACCAGTACCAAACATAGAATCGTGGTTGACCATGTAAGGGGTGATGACTTCTGTGTATCCTTCCTTGCCATGCTCATCCAACATAAAGTTATAGATAGCACGTTCTAAGCGAGCTCCAAGCCCCTTGTAGAAGAGGAAACGAGCGCCTGTGACTTTACCACCACGTTCCCAGTCAAGGATGTCTAAGTCTTCTCCAAGGTCCCAGTGAGCTTTTGGTTCGAAGTTAAACTCGCGAGGAGTTCCCCAACGGCGAACTTCTACGTTATCGTCTTCATCAGCCCCAACAGGCACACTATCAGCAGGGATATTTGGAAGAGTCGTAGTAAATTCTGTCAATTTCGCATCGATTTCTGCCAATTCTGCATCAAGAGCTTTGACCTCAGCAGAAAGAGTTTGCATGGCAGCAATCTTATCATCTGCATTTTCTTTGTTGCGTTTAGCTTGGGCGATTTCAGCAGATACTGTGTTACGCTCAGCCTTGAGGGCTTCTACTTTGACCAAGATGTCTCGACGTTTGGCATCGATTTCTTTCATTTCGTTCAAGATGGCAGCATCTACACCGCGTGTCGCTAATTTTTCAGCAACTGCATCAAAGTCTGTACGAATTCGTTTAATATCTAACATAGCTTCTCCTTTAACAAAAAGCACACCTGTTAGAGTGTTGGAGTGGCAGGGCCACGGTTCCATCCAACTTCACAGGTGTGCACTTGATTTGATCTTCAATTTTTGATAAACGGTAGAATTTCAATTGAGTCCTCTATCTGCTCGCAGCATCCGCAGACTTTCTGAAAGATTTCCTTAATTTACTTATCCGTTTTCGTTTATTATACAAGAAAAGTACCTATTTTGCAAATAGATTTTTAATTTTAGCTGCGATGGTTTGGATCAAGGTCGGTAGCTTGACAATTCTATCATTTCCTAGATGTTCCCGAGCAATCTTTAAAATTTTTCCAGAGTCTTTTGAAGCAAAGAGAAATTTTGATTCTCTGGTATAGATTTCAAAATGGCGGCTAATTTTACGTCCGGATACATTGGCTCCGATTCGCTCGATTTCTTGCCAGGGAATTTGGATGTAGTCTTCAACATTAGCATCCGCATAAAATTCAAAAGCGGCATTCCCAACTAGGATTTTTCCAACCTTTCCCCCCACTCCAAGGTAAGAAACCCCTGTAGTATGGAATTCAACGGTTTTATTCAATGATTGAGCCATGAGATCCTCCTGTATTGCTGTTCACTCCATTATATCATAATAAAAAGAAGGCCGAAACCTTCTTTTTAGTTGATCTTTGCTTACATCAAGCCAGCAACGTGTGCTAATACACCGATTACAAAGAGAGCGATGATGATAGTGATTGGAGATACTTTTTTCTTCAACAACCACATACAAGCAAAAGTAAGAAGCAATCCCATCAAACCAGGAATCAATGAATCCAAGTTTTGTTGGAAAGTTGTAACTTTTTCAGGTGTTTGAGATAGGCCTGAACCAACTTGAGCGAAGGCTTCTTGGATACCCTTGTATCCTTCAGGAAGTTTATCCCAGTGGATATAAGCTTTGTCGTCTAATTTGACAGAAGAAACATTAAAGATGAATTTAATAGATACCCAACGTTCTACCAAGACAGCAAGGATGAACATCCCAAGGATAGAAGCCCCTTTAGTGATGTCTTGCAAGATCCCACCAGACATATCTTTGGTAATTTCAGAACCTGCTTTGTAGCCAAGTTCTTGCGTGTACCACAAGAAGGCCATACGAATCGCATTCCATGCGATAAAGAAGATGAGTGGGCCAAGGATGTTACCAGACGCAGCAAGTGATGCACCAAGGGCACCAAGGATAGGACGTACTGTAAACCAGAATACTGGATCTCCGATACCCGCCAAAGGACCCATCATACCAATTTTAACCCCTTGGATGGCAGCATCGTCAATCGCAGCACCGTTTGCTCTTTCTTCTTCAAGAGCAAGTGTTACCCCGATGATAGGAGCGGCAACGTATGGGTGAGTGTTGAAGAATTCCATGTGACGTTCAAGAGCAGCCGCTTGGTCTTCTTTCTTCGTGTAGAGTTTTTTGATAGCTGGGATCAATGAGTAAGCCCAACCCAAGTTTTGCATCCGTTCATAGTTCCAAGAACCTTGCAAGAAGGTTGAACGCCACCAAACTTTTTGACGATCTGATTTAGATAATTGTAATTTTTCAGTCATGATAGTGTCACACCTTTCTTAATAGTCTTCGAGAATGTCGCCAATTGGATCGTTAGAAGTAGCGGCACCGCCACCTCCATTGCCACCTTTCTTAGAAAGAGTAAGGTAGATCAAGGCAAGGGCAACACCAATTGCTCCAAGGGCGATCAAGGTCAATTGGCTAACAGCTGCAAGAGCAAAACCGATGGCAAAGAATGGCCATACTTCACGGCTCGCCATCATGTTGATAACCATGGCATAACCAACGGCTACAACCATACCACCACCGATTTGCATTCCATCAGAGAGCCATTTTGGCATTTGTTCAAGAGCAGTTTTGACAGTTTCAGCAGGAATCATCAACAAGAGGGCTGCAGGAATGGCGATACGAAGACCTTGAAGAAGAAGGGCCACAAAGTGAGCGCGTTCTACACCTTTGATATCCCCTTTTCTAGCAGCAGCGTCGGCAGTGTGAACCAAACCAACGGAAAGGGTACGGACGATCATGGTCAAGAAAAGACCAGCAACTGCAAGTGGAATAGCGACACCTTGAGCGACAGCGATTCCTTTTGTACTGAAGTCTCCCCCAAGTACCATGATGATGGCAGCAGCGACAGATGCAAGGGCAGCATCGGGTGCAACTGCGGCACCAATGTTTGCCCAGCCAAGTGCAATAAATTGAAGTGAACCACCAAGCATAATGCCAGCAGTCAAGTTACCTGTTACCAAACCGATTAAGGTACAAGCAACAAGGGGTTGGTGGAATTGGAATTGGTCAAGGATACCTTCAAGACCTGCTAAGAAGGCAACAACGACCACTAATACCATAGAAATAATAGACATGTTTAAAATCCTTTCGTAAGTAATCGATTATTGAACGTTAGCTTTGTTAATTAAGTCAAACAAATCTTTCTTAGAGTCATTTGGCACTTTACGGACGTCAAATTCCACTCCAAGATCACGCATTTTTTCAAATGTAGCCACGTCATCTTTATCCATTGACAACACATTGTTAACCATGGTTTTACCAGTTGAGTGGGCCATTGAACCAACGTTCAAGGTTTTAATCGGAACACCACCTTCGATGGCGCGAAGAGCATCTTGAGGTGTTTCAAATAAGATCAAAGCATGGGTATTTCCAAAACGTGGATCTTTTGCAACGTCGATCAATTTTTGAATTGGGACAACGTTTGCTTTCACACCATTTGGTGCCGCTTGTTTGATCAATTCCTTACGGAGTTCATCTTTAGCAACAGAATCTGAAGCAACAATGATCCGATCGGCTTTTGAATCAGGTGTCCAAGCAGTTGCCACTTGTCCATGAAGAAGACGTGTATCTAAGCGGGCAAGGTTAATCTTGAGTTTTCCATCTCCGATAACTGTTCCTTCTGGAATAGCAGCTTGGGCAACAGGAGCAGCTGAAGCAGTGCTTGCTTCTTCAACTGGATTCAATTCTTCTGGAAGAGCTTTGATTCCATCTTTAGATTCTTTGATGATGTTTGCAGCAACTTGATCAACACCAGCAGTTGCATCCATCAAACGTTCAGTATAAGCTTGAATCAACATCGGAAGGTTCAATCCTGTGAGGATCGCAAATTTGCGATCTGGATTTTCACCCATAACGCGACTCGCTTGGTTAAATGGAGAACCACTCCAAAGGTCAGCCAAAACCAAGATTTCGTCTTCTGCATCAAATGCGGCAACAGCAGCATTGAATTTAGCATAGAGATCATCTGGGCCTTCACTTGGCATGAACGTAACCACTTGAACTTTCTCTTGATCCCCAAAGATCATCGAGCCGGATTGGTGGATTCCAGCTGCAAATTCACCGTGGCTAGCAATAATGATACCAATACTCATTATTGACATTCCTCCTTATAAAATTTGTTTGACTTTCAGTTTAAGAAAACTTTAAGCTTATCTATTATAAAACGTTTTCATAATAAAGTCAATTTTTCAGTACTAAATTAAAGGAAAAAGAGAAGTCTTTAACATATTAAATTGTTAACATCTGAGGTCGCTTGCTAGCAGACTTATTTGGCTATAAAATTCGAAAATCCTTTGGAATTCCTTGACAAGAGGGGAACGAAGGGGATTCTATGTTTCTGAAAAGAGTAGTAGTAGGATCTAATAGGTAAAATAAAAATATAGCAACCCCTTGCAGGTCCTGTTTGTGAGAAACTAAAAAAGACCAGCCTATTTGGGCTGGTCTAATAGGTTGAGTTGATTAGTTGGTGAAGTCAAGTACCATACGTCCTTGAATGGTTCCGGCTTCCATTTCGTCAAAGACTTTGACAGCATCTTCTACTGGACGCTTTTGAACAACTGGAACGACCAAGCCTTCTGCACCAAATTGGAAGGCTTCTTCCAAATCTTTACGAGTTCCTACAAGAGAACCGATGACTTGGATACCATCTAATACTGTTTTCACAATGCTGAGGTCCATCATTTCAGAAGGAAGACCAACTGCGATCACGCGGCCACCTGCACGAACAGAATCTACTGCTTGGTTGAAAGCTACTTTAGAAACAGCTGTTACGACAGCAGAGTGAGCTCCACCATTTGTTTTTTCTTTGATCAATCCTGGGACATCTTCGACTTCGTAACCGTTGATGACAAAGTCTGCACCAACTTCTTTTGCCAATTCGAGTTTATCATTGTTGATATCAACAGCGATGACATGAGCGTTGAAGACTTTCTTAGCATATTGAACAGCCAAGTTTCCTAGTCCACCAGCTCCATAGATAACGATCCATTGTCCTGGTTCAGCTTTGGCTTCTTTGATAGCTTTGTAGGTTGTAACACCGGCACAGGTAATAGAAGAAGCTTGAGCTGGATCTAATCCCTCTGGTACTTTTACTGCGTAGTCTGCAGTTACGATACATTGTTCAGCCATTCCTCCATCAACAGAGTAACCAGCATTTTTTACAGTACGGCAAAGAGTTTCGCGACCAGTTGTACAGTATTCACAAGTACCACATCCTTCGAAGAACCAAGCAACACTGACACGGTCACCAACTTTTAAACTTGTCACATCTGGAGCAAGTTCTTTAACAATCCCGATTCCTTCATGTCCAAGAACACGGCCTGGAACTTTACCGAAGTCTCCGTGAGCAACGTGCAAGTCAGTGTGGCAGACACCACAGTATTCGATTTGAACAAGAGCTTCCCCTGTTTCTAATGGGCGCATCTCCTTGTTTGCAACGATTTCAACACCGGTACCTTCTGGATTTACAACAACAGCTTTCATAGTTTTCCTCCTCAAGAGCTTAGTTGAATTAGAGACGGTAATAAAACGAGAAGTAACATCACTTGAATCATTATCGTATGAAACGAGCTAGGCTCCTTTTTTATTTTTGTTATGTTAATTTTATCACAAACTTTATCAGTTAGCAAGCGTTTACATAGAAAATTTTCTGAAAATAAACTTAACCAGTTAAACTGTTTTCAGAAAAAGTCTCTATAAGGTTCCGTATGTTTGAGAAAACAAAAAGCTTGAATCCTTTCTTGTAAAAGGTGATTCAAGCGCTTCTCTATTTATAGGAAGAGTTTTTCTAGTTGACGAGCAACGCCGTCCTGATCATTTGTATACTCGGTTTGTTTATCGGCATAGGGGAGGAGAACAGGATTGGCGTTTTTCATTGCAAAACCAGTTCCTGCGAAAGCCAACATGTCTGTATCATTTTGTTCGTCTCCAAAGGCGATAAGGTTTTTCCGATCAAGTCCGTAAGTCTTGAGGAGATAGTTGAGGGCAAAGGCCTTATTGACGCCTTTTGGAGCACATTCCAGAATGTTGAGGGGACCACCCCAGCTATTGATTTCTAGCTCGTGATGGTAGTAATCACGCATTTCTTCGGCTAAAGCATACTTATCTTCAGCGCGTGTTTGAAAGAGGATGGCGTTTGGGTTTTCGGTAACTTTATGAGCTTCGAATTTTGTTTTGGAGGAGATTTTAGAAACCCCAAATAAGGCGGGATCAATAGTATGGTGGTAGGTGTGGGTGACATAGAACTTATTGCGATACTCTCCAGCGATAAAGTCCGCCTGGATGTCATTTTCTCTCTCGACCATATCTAGGAGGTATTTTTTATCAAGGGTCATGGATAGTTCTTTTGACCATTTTTTATTTGGAATATGAGTGAGAGCGCCGTTAAAGTTAATCATGGGACTTTCCAATCCCAATTCCTTATAGATGTGATCTGCCATTCGATAGGGACGGCCAGTTGTAATAATGACCAGGTGACCTTGTTCACTGACTTTCTGGATGGTTTCAATCGTATAAGGCGATAATTTGCTCTCAGAATTTAATAAGGTGCCATCTAAATCGACAGCGATTAGTTTTTTATTCATAGGAAGATTCCTTTCATTTGTATGGTTTTTCTTACTCTAAATGAGGAGTATAGAAGTGCCATATTTTAAGAAGAATGCTACCATTATACCAGATAAACAGGAAAATTTCAGTTTTTCGAATAGTAAATGATGTGGCACAAAAGATTATCCAGATGAATCTCTTGTAAAAGTGAATGATATTTGATAAAATATTTGTATTGTTCGTGATTGAGTCGCGAGCAGATTTATTTTTTTTAAGGAGTTTATTGGAAAAATGGATAAGTTTTTCAAACTATCTGAACACGGAACGACGGTTCGTACAGAGGTATTAGCTGGTTTAACGACCTTCTTTGCCATGTCTTATATCTTATTTGTAAACCCTCAAATGCTCTCCCAAACAGGAATGCCAGCTCAAGGAGTATTTCTGGCAACCATTATTGGGTCAGTCGTTGGGACTCTTATGATGGCTTTCTACGCGAACCTGCCTTATGCCCAAGCACCAGGAATGGGCTTGAATGCCTTCTTTACCTTTACAGTGGTATTTGGGATGGGCTATTCTTGGCAAGAAGCCTTGGGAATGGTCTTTATTTGTGGATTGATTTCCTTGGTTATCACATTAACTAATGTTCGGAAAATGATTATTGAGTCAATTCCAAATGCTTTGCGTTCAGCTATTTCAGCTGGTATCGGAATTTTCTTAGCCTATGTTGGAATTAAAAATGCTGGCTTGTTGAAGTTTTCGATTGATCCGCATACCTATACGGTGGCAGGAGAAGGGGCTGACAAAGCGAATGCAGCGATTACAGCAAATTCTGCAGCGGTCCCAGGACTTGTTAGTTTTAATAGTCCGACAGTCCTTCTTGCCTTGGCTGGCTTAGCCATTACTGTTTTCTTTGTCATCAAGGGCATTAAAGGAGGAATTATCCTTTCTATCCTTACGACAACAATCCTCGCTATTGTGTTTGGCATTGTTGATCTTTCAACGATTGACTTTGGTAGTACCCATCTTGGAGCAGCCGTTAATGATCTTGGCAAAATTTTTGGAGCTGCACTTGGTTCAGAAGGATTAGGTTCCTTGATTACCAATACTTCTCGTCTTCCTGAAACCTTGATGGCCATCCTCGCTTTCTCATTGACAGATATCTTTGATACGATTGGTACCTTGATTGGAACTGGTGAAAAAGTTGGTATTGTTGCCACAAATGGTGAAAATCATCAATCCGCTAAATTGGATAAAGCCCTTTATTCAGACCTCGTAGCGACATCTGTTGGTGCTATTGCAGGTACTTCGAATGTGACGACTTATGTTGAGTCAGCTGCAGGAATTGGAGCTGGTGGACGGACTGGTTTGACAGCCCTTGTAGTAGCCATCTGTTTCGCAGTGTCAAGTATTTTTAGTCCCCTTCTTGCCATCGTACCAACTGCAGCGACAGCACCGATTTTGATCATCGTTGGGATCATGATGTTGAGTAGCTTGAAAAACATCCATTGGGATGATTTGGCAGAAGCTGTACCAGCTTTCTTCACCTCTATCTTTATGGGATTCAGCTATTCCATCACAAATGGGATTGCAGCAGGTTTTATTACCTATACAGTAACCAAATTGGTCAAAGGTGAAGCCAAAGAAGTTCACAGTATGATTTGGATTTTAGATGCCTTGTTTATCTTGAACTTTATCAGTATGGCCTTGCATTAGAATGAACATAGAGGAAAGCTTGGACAAATAGCCCAAGCTTTTTTTGATTGTCTTAGGTGAGGCAGAAGGTTGATCGACTAAAAATAGTGGGCAATAATCAATTATTTTTGGTATAATGGAGGAATGAAAAGTCAAAATGAACAAGAGTTGATTGCCCTTGGAAAACAGTTGGGTCAACGTTTAGAAAAACAGGATGTCGTGATTCTGACGGGAGATCTGGGGGCAGGGAAAACAACCTTTACAAAAGGCCTTGCTCAAGGGTTGGGCATTCGCCAGATGATCAAAAGTCCTACTTATACTATCGTGAGAGAATATGAAGGCCGTTTGCCCTTGTATCACCTGGATGTCTATCGTATTGGAGACGATCCAGATTCGATTGATTTGGATGACTTTTTATTTGGTGAAGGAGTTACCGTCATTGAGTGGGGAGAATTGTTAGAGACCAGTCTTCCTGCTGGATATTTAAAGGTTGAACTGCTTAAGGACGGTGATGGACGTGAGATATGCTTGTCAGCTGTCGGTGAACGTGCAGAACAATTAAAGGACTCATTTCTAACTTCTGTAGGAGCTTGAAGATGGAACAGGTATTGGATCTCTTTTTGAAAGAGGCTGAGGCTTCGGATGCAGAGTGTTTACTCGACTTTTTTAAAGATGTAGCGACTGAATCGGATTTTATGACCTTGGCTCCAGAAGGGCTTGGGATGACCAAGCAAGAGTTGGAAATATTTGCTGAAACACAAGCACAAACAGACAATCAATTATGTCTCTTATTATACTTGGGTGAGGATCTGGTAGGTGTCTTAAATATTGCAGCGGATCAAAACAGAGCCTTGCGCCATATTGGAGATCTCTTTATCGTTGTTCGGAAGGCCTATTGGAATAAAGGATTGGGTCGTATTCTTCTAGAAGAAGGAATCGCATGGGCAGAAGGTACCAACCTCCTTCGGAAGTTAGACCTCAGTGTCCAAGTTCGAAATGAACGGGCCATCCATCTCTACCAAACGCTAGGATTTGAAATTGAAGGTCTCCGCAAGAGAGGCGTATACAAGGAAGGGGAATATCTGGATGTTTACCTAATGGGCAAACTGATAGATAGACAGAATTAATGATTAAAAAAATTCTATTAATGTTTTTTAGTTTGTTAGCTGTAACGACAATAGGGATTGCGGCCTATGGGCTGACCATCCTCAATCAGTCAACAAATACGTTGAGTAAGACTTATAAAGGGATTGGTGATGAAAACAATGTCATCGCAGAAAACAAACCAATGACCATTTTGCTCATGGGGGTTGATACTGGATCAGGCTCACGAGAGGATCAGTGGGTAGGAAACAGTGATACCATGATTCTGGTGACGGTAAATCCACAGACGCGTGAAACAACGATTATGAGTTTGGAACGGGATATCTTGACCAATATTACGCAGGATGGAGAAACTGTCCAAGCTAAGCTGAATGCGGCTTATGCTCAAGGTGGAGCAGAATTGGCCATTAAAACCATCCAAGATTTGATGAATATTCATATCGACCGTTATGCGATGATCAATATGAAAGGCCTGGTTCAACTGGTTGATAAGGTTGGCGGCATCACAGTAAACAATCCATTTGATTTTGATATTTCAATCGAAGAAAATGAACCGGAATATACAGCAAAAATTCCACCTGGTCGTCAAGAGATTGATGGAGAACAAGCATTGGTATATTCACGGATGCGTTATCAAGATCCAGAAGGAGACTATGGTCGTCAAAAACGCCAACGGGAAGTCATTGAAAAGATCATCAAGAAAGTATTGACTTTGGATGGTCTGAGCAACTATCAAGGAATTATTGAAGCGGTTAGTGATAATATGCAGACCAATATCTCCTTGGATACGAATAGCTTGATGCACTTGATGGGCTATCGAGATGCCTTGAAGAACATCCGTATGGAACAGTTGAAAGGGGAAGATGCCACCCTAGCGGATGGCGGAAGTTACCAAATTGTTACTTCAGAACACCTGTTGAAGATGCAGAATATCCTGCGCAAAAGTCTTGGATTATCGCCTGTAAGAAAGCTCAAAACAAGTGCTGTTCTATTGGATAGCGATGAAGCTAGGGGTACTGATTCGTCAGAAAGTGGCGAAAGCCCAGTAGAGTCGAGTCAGAATACTGGTGGGGGCTATTACGATCCTTCCTATGTTCCGGAAACTTCTGTAAGTTCAGAAACGGTGACACCATACCAACAGATAGTGCCTCCTTATACGGATACAACTGTAGCTGGTGTTGGAGGAAACTAAATTAAAAAAAAAAAGGTTTTGAGATAGCTATCTCAAAACCTTTTTTGGTTAGTCGTTCGTATTAGATTTCTCAGACCAAATAGTTTGGATTTGTTCTACAGAAGCGTTGGCTTGCTGAGAAAAGACCCTTGCCTTATAGGAAAAGTCTTCCAGTAATTGGTTTAAAAGGACTCGTTGCTCCTGAATGATTTCAATGTTTTTTTTGATTTTAGAAACATTTGATTGGATTCCATCCGTGAGTTGTTTGGTTTCGTTGAATTCATTTTTAAGGGGTTCCCGATTTTTAACAAGTTGATAGCTGATGGTTGCTCCAGTCGCAAACCAAAATAGATCTCTTAATTTCATAGTAAGCTCCTTTTTAATGGTTTGAGATATCCTTGGCTAATTGAGCAAGGCGGTCAAAATCAGGTTCGTGGGCAATGAAATCAATCTTTAGGTCGTCTTCTTGAGAGTAGCGTGGAAGAATATGGACGTGGGTGTGGAAGACAGACTGACCCGCAATTTCTTCCATGTTACTAATGATATTCATTCCTTGAGGCTGTGTAGCACTTTCCACTTTTTTGGTGACTCTTGAAACGATGTTAAAAAGATCAGCTGTTTCATCTGGTGTCATTTCCAACAGATTACGGGCATGTTTTTTTGGAATCACAAGGGTATGGCCTGGAGTGACCTGAGAGATATCTAAAAAAGCAAGAAAATGGTCATCTTCGTAGACCTTAGAAGCAGGAATTTCTCCGGCAACAATCTTACAAAAAATACAATCCGAAACCATAAATGTACCTCAATTTCGCTAGATTTTGTTATAATATAAGAACATTATACCAGAAAGCTAAGAAAATATGTTAGAAATAAAAAACCTGACAGGAGGCTATGTCAATATCCCTGTCTTAAAAGAAGTTAGTTTTGAGGTCGGTGATGGTCAATTGATTGGATTGATCGGCTTGAATGGAGCAGGGAAATCAACGACCATTAATGAAATTATAGGTCTATTGCGTCCCTATGCTGGCGAAATCCGGATCGACGGTTTGACTTTAGCTACTTCTCCAAGTGCTTATCGCCAAAAAATTGGTTATATTCCTGAAACACCGAGCCTTTATGAGGAGTTAACCCTGCGTGAGCATATTGAGACAGTGGCGATGGCCTATGACTTGGATCAGGAAGCAGTTTTTGCGCGTGTGACTCCTCTCTTGAAGCAATTTCGACTAGAGGAAAAATTAGATTGGTTTCCTGTCCATTTTTCTAAGGGGATGAAACAAAAGGTCATGATTGTTTGTGCCTTTGCTGTTGATCCAAGTTTGTTTATTGTCGACGAGCCTTTCTTAGGTTTGGATCCAGTTGCGATCTCAGATTTAATTCAATTATTGAAGGTGGAAAAAGAGAAGGGGAAATCTATTTTAATGAGTACCCATGTTCTGGATTCTGCTGAAAAAATGTGTGATGCCTTTGTCATCCTCCATAAGGGGCAGGTCCGTGCTCAGGGGACTTTAGAGGAATTGCGGACAGAATTTGGAATGGCGAATGCCGATTTGAATGAAATTTACCTTGCACTAACAAAAGAGGCGGACCGATGATTGAAGTTTTACAAAAGAGGAAGACGACCTTTCGCAATCAGTGCTTGAAATATTCTCGCTATGTGTTTAATGATCACTTTGTCCTCTTTCTCCTGATTTTTCTAGGCTTTTTAGCGGTTCAGTATAGCCAATTTTTGCGCTCTCTACCAAAAGATAAGAGCCTTCTCCTCCTTGTACTTGCCCTAGCTCCTTTGCTCCTGCTTCCAATTGGTTCTATCGCAACCTATTTTGAGAAGCCAGACATGATTTTCCTTCTGGCAAAAGAAGAGCAATTGAAAGGCTATTTGAAACAACAGACTATACGAGCGACTATTTTCTGGGGGATTTTGCAAACTCTTGTACTTGTCCTGTTTGTCCCTTTGGCTTTGGCTTTAGGACTGTCTTTGACCATTGTAGTGGTTTATTTGTCTATTCTCTTCTTGTTGAAGGTTCTTGTTTTTCAAGGGAAGGGCAAAAGATTCTATAATCAGGCGGGTCTTGATTGGAAACGAATCGTAGAGCTAGAAAACCAGAGAAAGCAAAGTATTCTAAGATTTTTCTCCCTTTTTACCACAGTAAAAGGAATGACCAACAGCGTGAAACGGCGAGCCTACTTAGACAGATTAACAAGCATGGTTCCGAAAGTCAGTGCTAAGACCTGGAACAATCTGTATCTCCGTTCTTATCTCAGAAATGGAGATCTGTTTTCCATGAGCCTGCGTCTATTAGGACTAGCAATCGCTGTCTTTGTCTTCATCCCGCAAACGCTAGTAGCAGTAGCCGTCGCGGGGCTCTTGAATTATTTACTTGTTTTTCAATTGCTCGGACTCTACAAGGCCTTTGACTATCAGTATTTAACGCGACTCTTCCCCTTGGAAATCAGTGCTAAAACACGAGGGCTTCTTCAAACAGTTCAATCGGTGACTTTGTTTGTGGTTCTTGTCGAGGGAGGACTGGGATTACTGGTCTTTGAAGAGAAAATTCTCGTCCTGGCCTTGCTAGCTTTCACAGGCTTTTTAGCCTATGGTTATGCACCTTTCAAGGTGAGACGATTAGTTGACGAAACGCTTTAAAATTAGTAAAATAGATGGGAAACTTTTTACGGAGGAAGAGATGGACTCGAACGAAAAAGAGCTAACGTTAACCCCAATTGCTGGTAAAAGCGGAAAAGCCTTTATGGGGACTTATCCAGATGGGGGGAAAGTATTTGTCAAAATGAATACGACTCCAATATTAGCAGGGTTAGCTAAAGAACAAATTGCTCCACAACTCTTATGGAGCCGACGCTTACCTGACGGAAATGTGATGAGCGCACAAGAATGGTTAAATGGAGAAATTTTAACTCCAAATGGGATGGGGAAAAAGCAAGTGGTTCATATCCTGACTCGTTTGCACCGTTCACGCCCCTTGATGACGCAATTGAGAAAGTTGGGCTACACAGCTGAGTCGCCATTGGATTTATTGAATTCTTTGAGCAGTCAGTTGCCAATCGCTTTGCGTCAAAACAATTATTTGCAATCTGTATTAAAGAGTTTACGACAGACTGTTCCAGCTTTTCGAGAAGATTATGCAACCATTGTTCACGGAGATGTCCGTCACAGTAACTGGATTGAAACAGACAGTGGATTTATCTACTTGGTAGATTGGGATTCTGTCCGCTTAACAGATCGGATGATGGATGTGGCTCATGTTTTAAGTCACTACATTCCAGATTCCCAGTGGCAGGATTGGTTGGTCTATTACGGCTATAAGTACAATGAAACTGTATTTGGTAAATTGTACTGGTTTGGTCAATACTCTTTCCTTTGTCAGATTGTAAAATACTATGAAAATAATGATTTAGAGAATGTGAACCGGGAAATTTATGCCTTGCGTAATTTCCGGTCAAAATATGGGAAGGAAGCATGAGAGTTAGAAACCGTAAAGGTGCAACCGAATTATTAGAAGCCAATCCGCAATATGTCATTTTGAAGCCAGAAGAAGCCAAAGGGAAGTGGCATGAGATTTTTGGGAATGACCATCCTATTCATATTGAAGTGGGAAGCGGTAAAGGAGCCTTTATCACTGGAATGGCAAAACAAAATCCAGACATTAACTATATCGGGATTGATATTCAAAAATCAGTATTAAGCTACGCTTTGGATAAGGTGTTGGAAGCTGACGTTCCCAATATCAAGTTACTTTGGGTGGACGGAGATAGCTTGACCAATTATTTTGAAGACGGTGAGATTGATCAATTGTATCTCAATTTTTCAGATCCTTGGCCGAAGAAACGCCATGAAAAACGTCGTCTAACCTACAAGAGTTTCTTAGATACCTTCAAACAGATTTTGCCAGAGCATGGAGAGATTCATTTCAAGACGGACAATCGAGGACTCTTTGAATACAGTTTGGTGAGTTTTTCTCAGTATGGAATGACCTTGAAGGGTGTCTGGTTAGATCTTCATGCTAGTGATTTTGAGGGAAATGTCATGACCGAATATGAAAAGAAATTCTCAAGTAAGGGTCAGGTCATTTATCGGGTTGAAGCACAATTTTAAAGTCTAGTTAAGGATCGACGTCTCCTGAAAAGGAGGCGTTTTTCTTTTGGATGGTAGTTGTATGAATGAGGAAGGCGAAATTCTTGCATTTCGACGGAACTTGTGCTAAAATATTTAAAACGAATAGAAAAGGAGAGGCGAAGACATATCTTCGCCTCTTGTCTGTGAGGAGGTGTTGTCCTATCGCAACAATTGTTGAATTAGTAACAGAAATTATTGAACCGGCCATCCAAGCTCCCTTTGAATTAGTGGATGTTGAATATGAAAAGGTTGTAGGAGATTATGTTCTAAGTATCTTTGTTGATAAGCCAGGTGGTATTACTCTAAATGATACAGCGGATTTAACAGAAGTGATTAGTCCTCTGTTGGATCAGATTCAACCAGATCCATTCCCAGAACAGTACTTCCTAGAAGTGACGAGTCCTGGTTTGGAGCGTCCCTTAAAAACCAAAGATGCAGTGGAAAAAGCTCTGGGTCAATATATCCATGTCAGCTTGTACAAGGCAGTTGACAAACAAAAGGTCATTGAAGGAACACTCGTTAAGTTCGAAGATGACCAATTGACCATGGAATACATGGACAAAACCAGAAAGAAAACCATTGAAATCCCCTATAGTCTTGTCTCAAAAGCAAGACTAGCTGTCAAATTATAGAAGAAAAGAAAGGAAGGCTCTTAGTAGCCTAAGAGCAAGAAAAGAATGAGTAAAGAAATGCTAGATGCTTTTCGCATCTTGGAAGAAGACAAAGGAATCAAAAAAGAAGATATCATTGAAGCTGTCACAGAATCATTGCGTTCGGCTTATCGGAGACGGTATGGTCAAGCAGAAAGTGCTGCTATCGAATTTAATGAAAAGACTGGTGACTTCCGCGTTTATACTGTTCGTGAAGTAGTGGATGAAGTATTTGATAGCCGGTTAGAAATTAGCTTGAAAGATGCTCTTGCGATTAGCTCTGCCTATGAATTAGGAGACAAAATCAAATTTGAAGAAGCACCTGCTGAGTTTGGCCGTGTCGCAGCTCAATCTGCCAAACAAACCATCATGGAAAAAATGCGCAAGCAAACTCGTGCGATTACCTACAACACTTATAAAGAACATGAAAATGAAATTATGAGTGGAACGGTTGAGCGTTTTGATAATCGCTTTATCTATGTAAATTTAGGGTCTATCGAAGCTCAACTGTCTAAACAAGACCAAATCCCGGGTGAAGTCTTCCAATCTCATGATCGCATCGAAGTATTTGTCTACAAAGTAGAAGACAATCCTCGTGGGGTCAACGTTTTCGTAAGTCGTAGCCATCCAGAAATGATCAAACGTTTGATGGAACAAGAAATTCCTGAAGTCTATGATGGAACCGTTGAAATCATGAGCGTGGCGCGTGAAGCTGGAGATCGGACCAAGGTGGCTGTTCGTAGCCATAATCCAAACGTTGATGCGATTGGAACCATCGTTGGTCGTGGTGGATCGAATATCAAAAAGATTACTAGCAAGTTCCACCCAGCTCGTTATGATCAGAAATTGGATCGTATGGTCCCAACAGAAGAGAATATTGATGTCATTGAGTGGGTACCAGATCCAGCAGAATTTATCTACAATGCCATTGCGCCTGCTGAGGTCGATCAAGTCATCTTTGATGAAGAAGACAGCAAGCATGCCCTTGTGGTAGTACCAGATAGCAAGCTATCTCTTGCGATCGGTCGTCGTGGTCAAAACGTGCGCTTGGCGGCTCACTTAACTGGCTACCGGATTGATATCAAATCAGCTAGTGAGTACGAAGAAATGGAAGCAAGTCAAGAACCTGCTTTTGAAGAAGTAGAAAGTGATTTGAATTCTGTAGACGAATAGGGAGGAAATCATGGTAAAGACAAGAAAAATCCCTTTACGCAAGTCTGTCGTTTCAAATGAGGTCATCGATAAACGAGATCTCTTGCGAATCGTAAAAAATAAAGAAGGTCAAGTTTTTATCGATCCAACTGGGAAAGCAAATGGTCGTGGTGCTTATATCAAGCTTGATAATGAGGAAGCACTTCAAGCCAAGAAGAAGAAAGTCTTCAATCGCAGCTTTAGCATGGAAGTGGATGAAGCTTTCTACGACGATTTGATTGCTTATGTGGATCACAAGGTGAAAAGAAGAGAGTTAGGCCTTGAATAAGCAAAAAGTCAGTAATTTATTGGGATTGGCTCAGCGAGCAGGGAAAATCATCTCTGGAGAAGAGTTGGTCATCAAGTCTGTTCAAGAAGGAAAGGCTCGTTTGGTCTTTCTAGCAGATGATGCAGCTCCCAATCTTACCAAAAAAATCACAGATAAATGCCACTATTATGGCGTTCCGGTATTAACCGTGTTTTCAACACTAGAATTAAGTACTGCCATTGGTCGCTCACGAAAGGTAGCGGCCGTGACAGATGCTGGATTTTCAAAGAAAATGAGGTCTCTTATGGAATAGAAGAGGAGGACAGCAATTGTCTAAGAAAAGATTGTATGAGATTGCCAAAGAACTAGGCAAGGAAAGTAAAGAAGTCGTCACACGGGCGAAAGAATTAGGGTTAGAGGTAAAGAGTCACGCTTCTAGTATCGAAGGTGAAGCGGTTGAGCGTTTGGTCAATAGTTTTGCATCAAAGGCGCCCCAAACTCCTAAAGTGAAGGAAGAAAAACAAGTAAAAGTTGCACCGGTTGCAAAAGAACCTGTTGCAAACCAACCAGAAAAGACAAGGGAAACAGTGGCAACACCTGTTGTGAAGCCAAAGAGTCGTAATTTCAAGGCGGAACGCGAAGCCCGTGCAAAAGAGCAGGCGGAACGTCGTCAACAACAAGGAAATCGACCTAAGAAACAACAAAACGACCGTCGGGATGGGGATCGTTTCCAAAATCGTAATGAGCGAAAAAATCAAGGAAATGACCGCCGGAACCAAGGGAATGATCGTCGCCGTGAGCAATCTGGCAACGGTCAAGGACGTCCAAATCCTGTAAATGGCGCTCCGAAGATTGATTTCAAAGCCCGTGCGGCAGCATTAAAGGCAGAGCAAAATGCGGAATATGCACGTGGTAGTGAAGAACGCTACAAGCAAAACCAGGCAGCCAAGGTAGAGCAAGAACGTCAACAACGTCGTAAGCGTGAAGAGGCAGTTGCGACTGAAGTTGTCGCTCCACAACCGAAGGTAGAAGCAGCGAAGGCAACTCCGGTAGTGGCTCCAAGTCCTGCAGCAGTTGATACACGTCGGAAAAAGCAAGCTAGACCAGACAAAAAACGTGAAGATTTTGATCGCGAAGAAGATGGTCCAAGAAAACAACAAAAGAATCGAAGTAGTCAAAACCAAGTGAGAAATCAAAGAAATAGTAACTGGAACAACAACAAAAAGAATAAAAAAGGAAAGAATAACCGCAATGAAGCTCCAAAACCAGTAACAGAGCGTAAATTCCATGAGTTGCCAAGTGAACTTGAGTACACAGATGGAATGACGGTTGCGGAAATCGCAAAACGGATTAAGCGTGAGCCTGCGGAAATCGTTAAGAAACTCTTCATGATGGGAGTGATGGCGACACAAAACCAATCCTTGGATGGCGATACCATTGAACTTCTGTTAGTGGATTATGGAATTGAAGCCAAGAAAAAGGTTGAAGTGGACAATGCGGATATCGAACGCTTCTTCGTCGAAGATGGCTATTTGAATCCAGATGAACTGGTAGAGCGTCCACCAGTTGTCACCATCATGGGACACGTTGACCACGGGAAGACAACCCTTTTGGATACCCTTCGTAATTCACGTGTAGCGACAGGAGAAGCAGGAGGAATCACCCAACATATCGGTGCCTACCAAATCGTGGAAAATGGCAAGAAAATTACCTTCTTGGATACACCTGGACACGCGGCCTTTACCTCTATGCGGGCGCGTGGTGCATCTGTTACGGATATTACCATCTTGGTCGTAGCAGCAGATGACGGGGTGATGCCACAAACAATCGAAGCCATCAACCACTCAAAAGCGGCGAATGTTCCAATCATTGTGGCTATTAACAAGATTGATAAACCAGGTGCCAACCCAGAACGTGTCATCGGTGAATTGGCAGAGCATGGAGTTATGTCAACTGCCTGGGGTGGAGATTCTGAGTTTGTAGAAATCTCTGCCAAGTTCAACCAAAATATCGATGAGCTCTTGGAAACGGTCCTTCTTGTGGCTGAAATCCAAGAACTCAAAGCAGATCCAACTGTTCGTGCCATCGGTACGGTTATCGAAGCGCGCTTGGATAAAGGAAAAGGTGCGGTTGCAACCCTTCTGGTTCAACAAGGTACTTTGAATGTCCAAGACCCAATCGTTGTTGGTAATACTTTCGGACGTGTCCGTGCCATGACCAATGACCTTGGCCGTCGTGTGAAAGTAGCTGGACCATCTACTCCAGTTTCTATCACTGGTTTGAACGAAGCACCAATGGCGGGTGACCACTTTGCGGTTTATGAAGATGAAAAATCTGCGCGTGCAGCCGGTGAAGAACGTGCGAAACGTGCGCTGATGAAACAACGTCAAGCAACCAACCGTGTCAGCCTTGAAAATCTCTTTGATACCTTGAAGGCTGGAGAAGTGAAATCCGTTAATGTCATCATTAAAGCCGATGTACAAGGATCGGTTGAAGCCCTTGCTGCTTCCCTTCAAAAGATTGAAGTGGAAGGTGTGAAAGTGACCATCGTTCACTCAGCAGTTGGTGCCATCAACGAATCAGACGTCACCCTTGCAGAAGCTTCAAATGCCTTCATCATTGGATTTAACGTCCGCCCTACGCCTCAAGCACGTCAGCAAGCAGAAGCTGATGAGGTAGAAATCCGTCTTCACTCAATCATCTATAAAGTGATTGAAGAAATGGAAGATGCCATGAAGGGAATGTTGGATCCTGAGTTCGAAGAGAAAGTCATCGGGGAAGCAGTCATTCGTGAAACCTTTAAGGTCTCTAAAGTGGGTACCATCGGTGGATTTATGGTCCTCAGTGGTAAGGTCACCCGTGACTCCAAAGTTCGTGTCATTCGTGACGGTGTCGTCATTTATGATGGAGCTCTTGCTAGCTTGAAACATTATAAAGATGATGTCAAAGAAGTGACCAACGGTCGCGAAGGTGGATTGATGATCGAAGGATACAATGATATCAAGACTGATGATACCATTGAAGCTTACATCATGGAAGAAATTAAAAAATAAACTGTTAACTAGGAAGGAAGAAAGGTAATCTCCTATTTCCTAGTTTTTAAAGACAGAGCAGAAAGGAGTTCCTATGGCAAGTCATTTTCGGACAGACCGAGTCGGTATGGAAATCAAGCGGGAAGTCAACGAAATTTTGCAAAAGAAAGTTCGTGATCCGCGTGTCCAAGGCGTCACCATTACGGATGTTCAAATGCTAGGCGATTTGTCGATGGCCAAGGTTTACTATTCGATTATGAGTGACCTGGCTTCAGATAATCAAAAGGCTCAGACAGGGCTGGAAAAAGCAACAGGAACCATCAAGCGCGAATTAGGTCGGAATTTAAAATTGTACAAAATTCCAGATTTAACCTTTGTCAAAGATGAATCCATTGAATATGGAAACAAGATTGACCAAATGTTACGCGATCTTGATAAAAAATAATGAACAAAACGATAGATTCTGTAGAGTCTATCGTTTTTTTATGGCAAAATTCAGAAGAAATTTCAAAAAAAACTTGTGCCGAAGGGGTGGATGTTTTAAAATAGAGTGAGTAAACTTTTATCGAATGATGATGGAGGAAAAGGAATGTCCATTGATTGGCAGAACATTTTATTTAACTTCTTAGGTGGTTTGGGACTATTTTTATATAGTATCAAAACTATGGGTGATGGCTTGCAACAGGCTGCAGGGGATCGCCTTCGTTACTATATCGACAAATATACCAGTAATCCATTTCTAGGGGTGCTCGTAGGGATTGTCGTGACTGCCCTTATCCAGTCTAGTACCGGGGTAACTGTTATTACGGTTGGATTAGTAAGTGCCGGTCTATTAACGCTACGCCAAGCAATTGGGATCATCATGGGGGCCAATATCGGGACGACGGTCACTTCCTTCATCATTGGTTTCAAGTTGGGAACATATGCCTTGCCCATTATGTTTGTCGGTACAGTCTGTCTCTTCTTTACCAAGAATCGGATAGCTAACAATATTGGTCGGATCTTGTTTGGGGTTGGGGGAATCTTTTACGCCTTGAACCTCATCAGCGCAGGGATGAGTCCTTTGAAAGACTTGCCAGAGTTTAGCCAATATATGGTAACCCTTGGGAAGAATCCAATCCTCGGAGTGCTAGCTGGAGCCATTATCACAGTCTTGATCCAGGCTTCTTCTGCAACGATTGGGATTCTGCAAGGTCTCTACTCAGGTGGATTTTTAGATCTTAAGGGAGCATTGCCAATTTTATTTGGGGATAACATTGGGACTACGCTCACCGTTATCATTGCTGCCATGGGGGCCAATGTTTCTGCCAAACGGGTTGCAGCGACCCACGTCTTATTTAATGTCATCGGGACCATTCTGTGTATCATCTTGTTGGGACCATTTACAAGTATGATTGAGTTCTTCCAAGCTCAGTTGCATCTCTCACCTGAGATGACGATTGCCTTTTCACATGGTGCTTTTAATGTGACCAACACCATCGTTCAATTCCCATTCATTGGGGCTTTGGCTTACTTTGTGACGAAATTGATTCCTGGTGAGGATGAAGTGGTCAAATACGAACCACTTTACTTGGACGAAAATTTGATTACCCAAGCTCCTTCGATTGCCTTGGGAAATGCTAAAAAAGAACTCTTGCACTTAGGAGCTTATGCTGAAAAGATTTTTGATTTATCTTATCGCTATATTTTGAATCAAGAAGAAAAGTTGGCTGAAAAAGGCCATAAAACAGAAGAAGCGATTAATACCATCGATGATCAGTTGACCAAATACTTGATCCGCTTGTCCAGTGAAGCTTTGAGTCCAAAAGAAAGCGAATCCTTGACCAATATTTTGGATTCTTCTCGAGATTTGGAGCGGATTGGAGACCACGCAGAAGCCTTGATCAACTTGACGGATTATCTCATTCGGAAGAAAGTTGTCTTTTCTGACAATGCCTTGGCTGAATTAGAAGATATCTACCAGCAAACGGCGACGTTTGTTAAAGATGCCCTTCGAAGTGTAGAAGAGGATAACCAAGAGTTGGCGGCAGAGTTGGAACAGCGCCATCAGGCAATTGAAAAACTCGAAAAGAAATTGCGGAAGACTCATATTTCTCGTCTGAACAAGGGCGAGTGTACACCTCAAGCAGGTGTCAACTTTATTGATATCATCTCTCACTATACACGTGTCGCAGACCATGCCATGAACTTAGCTGAGAAGGTACAATTGGAGCAGATCTAAAAAAACGAAAAATCCAGTTCTTTAGGACTGGATTTTAGAATGTAGACAAATTTTTTTCATAAAATAGCTAGAAAATTTTTTCAAAAAAATAATTTGTATTTTTAATTAATTAAACAAATTTATTACTTTCCGCTGTGAGAAAAGTGGCTGAAGCGCTAAAGTTTCAGCCACTCGGGAGTTTTGAAACTTTAGGTTCAAAACTAAGTCA